>DVKU01000166.1 GCA_018715825.1 Candidatus Avacholeplasma faecigallinarum | reverse complement strand
TATGCTTATTAAATATTTATAAAATGAAAATAATTTAGTTTATGTATAATTAAAAAATATTGGAAATTTATAAAAATAATGCTATATTATAAAAGAGGTATAAAATTATGAATTCTGAGTCAGTTATATATTATGCAGTAGATGTTTTTGAAAAAGTTTTACATGTTAGTATCAATGGGATTGAATATAAAAGTTATGATAAAATAGCAGATAAAGATATTATGTTTGCCTTTGACCCTAAAAAGAATGTTATTTATGTAAATTCTAATTTAGATTCATTGCTACAAAATTATTCTTTAGAATATGCAACCATGACCATTATTTCTAAAGTTGGTCATGAGATGCGTCATGCTTGGCAGGCAATGCTGCCAATTTATAAAAGTGATTTTGAAAATTATAAAAATCCTAAGGCTGTAGATTATTTAAGCCAAACTATTGAATTAGATGCTTATGCTTTTGAGGAAATGATTTGTAAGGTTTTAAATAATGATATGAGCTGTAAATTAGATGTAGAAGATGAACAAATTCACAGGCTAGCCAATGATTTATATAGACAGTATTATAGAGAAGTAAAGGCTGCCTTAAAAGAAAATTTAGATTCAAATTCAAACATAGTAAGCTAATAAAAAAGGGACTTCAAGTTTAAGGTGAACCCCATAAGTTGGACTAGTAGAAAATACTAGAAAGACTTATGGGGTTCACTATAGTTTTGCTTGAAGCCCTTTTATTTTAAAACCATAATATAATCATCCATATAGTTACCTTCACCTATATCAGTAGTAACTGATTCGGTAACCTTAAAGCCCATATGAAGATATTTTTCATAAGCTGGTTTATTTGTTTTATTTACAGTTAGTTCAATAGGTAGTTTATAAGACTTTAAAAAATTTATTACTTTAGTGCCATAGCCTTTATTTTGAGCATTAGGTAGAAAATAAAGTTTTGATAAAAATACCTTATCCTTATTTATTATATAGCACGCAAATCCTATTTTTGTATTCTCCTCATTATATAGAATGATATAAGTATAACCATCCTTAATATTGGCCTTAATACTATCTACACTAAGATATTTATTAAGCATATATTTGATTTGATTTGGAGATAAAATATGCTTATATGTGATAGGCCAAATTACAGCAGACATTATTTCGATGTCTTTAATATCGCTATCTTGTTCTACTAATTTATAGTTCATAAACATCACCCACATTATATTTATATCACAAATAGAAATAAAATAAAGTCTTGACAAACTATTTTTTTTGTATTTTAAAAATTAATTGTGTTAATTTTTCCTTACTATAAATATAAAATGCGACTATAATACTCGGTGGTGATGGATATGGATATAGCTTTAAAGGAACAAAAACAATTAAAAAGAAGAGATGCTATTTTAAATGGTAATTTGTGGAAAACTGTTTTAATAGTATCTTTACCAATTTTATTTTATAACATATGTAACTACTTGTATGGTATTTATGATATGATGGTTGTACAATCATCTAATATAGGTGAGGCTGCCGATATTGTTGTTTTAGATCAAATTAAAAATATGATATCAACCATAGGTGGTGCTTTAGCTACTGGTGGGGGTATTTTAGTATCTCGTCGTTATGGCGAAAAAAAGGTTAAAGAGGCTAAAAAATGTGCTAATGCTCTATTTTCAATGGCTTTAGTGATAGCCTTGATCACATTAATATTCATTCCGATTGGAGTACCATTTTTAAAGCTATTAAAAACCGATCAATCTACCATTGATAATGCCTTAGGATATTATAATGTTCAGATTATTATCCTAGTATTAACTACTATGAATTCAACCTTTATTGCCTTAGAAAAATCTAAAGGTAATACCTTAAAGCTTTTAGGCTTAAATATTGGAGTAATAATTTTAAAAATATCATTTACTACTTTATTTGCCTTTGGTCCATTTGAAAATGTGACTATTACATGGCTTGCTATTGCTACTTTAATAGCCCAAGGCTTTTTATTTATATGTGGTATGATAATTTGCTTTTGGCCTAATAATATTTTAAGAATTAGAGTTAAGGATTTTAACTTTAATAAGGATGATTGTCTTACTATCCTAAAGCTATCATTTCCAGTATTCTTAGGACGTTTCCTTTTTAATTTTGGTAAGGTTTATGTCAATAGTGTTGCAACCACAACATATGGCAAAATGTGTGTTGGTTCCCTAGGTATTTCTAATACGATTGCTGGTTTATTAAGCAATATGATAAATTCCTTTGAGGATGGAGGATCAACAATTGTTTCTCAAAACTATGGTAATAGTAATGGTAGAAGAATAAAAAAATTTTTTATAATTAATTTTATATATATTTGTTCAATGTGTATTGTAGGTACTATCGTATTATATGCATTGAAATCTAGCATCGCTAAATTTTTTGCTCCTAATGATTTATTAAATCAAGAAATGATTATTAATATTTTTAAATGGGAATGTCTAGATATTATATTTATGGGCTTAAGTGGTGTTGCTATGAGTATTTTCTATGGCTTTGGAAAAACTAGAATTACAATGGCCTTATCTATGTCAACCTTGTTTGTCTTTAGAATTCCAACCCTATTAATCTTAGTAAATGTTGTTCATATGAATTATGAGGCTTGTGGATTGGCGATGTTTATTTCAAATACTGCCTCAGGAAGCTTAGCCTTTATTTTGGCATTGTTATTTTTAATAATGATTCCTAAAAAGCCTAAGTATCAATTTCTTTTTAAACAAAATGAATAAAAATTAATATATTTAAAAAAATATGCATATATTCTAACGTAAATATATAAATAGGGATAGATGCGTATGAAAAAAATAATTTTAGCTGTAGCAATTTTATTTTCTTTATTATTTAGTATAAATGTAAAGGCTGTTACTGAGGAAAATCCGGATGAGGCTTTGAATTTAATTGAAGGAGCTAAGGCTGGAATTTTAATAGAACAATCTTCAAAAGAAATATTATATCAAAAAGAAATGGATAGAAGATTGTCACCTGCCTCTATGACTAAGATAATGACCTTGTTATTAATATATGAGGCAATGGAAAATAATCAATTTAATTTAGATACTATGCTCACAACATCAGAAACAGCTGCTAGTATGGGTGGATCACAGGTATACTTAAAGGTTGGAGAAAAAATTAGTGTCGATGAGGCCTTAAAGTGCGTATGTGTAGTTTCGGCCAATGATTGTGCTGTTTTACTGGCTGAAGAGGTAAGTGGTAGCGAAGAATATTTTGTAAGAAAGATGAATGAAAAGGCTAAAAGTTTAGGCTGTAATAATACTAATTTTTCTGATTGTACCGGCTTGACTAGTCAAAATCATTATACATCTGCCTATGATCTAGCTATTATTTCAGCTGAATTACTGACAAAATATCCAGAAGTAATTAAATACACAACTATTAAAGAGGATTACATTCGTAAGGATACATCTTCACCATTTTGGCTTGTTAATACTAACAAAATGATCGGTAGAGTTGAGGGGCTTAATGGACTTAAAACAGGATATACCTCATTTTCTGGTTATTGTATTA
>DVKU01000165.1 GCA_018715825.1 Candidatus Avacholeplasma faecigallinarum | reverse complement strand
GCATAATTTCTTTTTCCTTTCACTATATAATAGGTTAGAAGAGATACTTAATTCTACCTTTTTTCGAAACGTCGCTTTTGAATTAGTTTAATTGCCTGATTAACAATCGGAGCCTTTAGTAAAATAATTCCAAGTAAATAAACAATTATACCAACTATTACTTCAACAACTAAATTCACTACAGTCATATTAATTATTAGTGCTAAGCGATAGACAACAATAAACATTATTGCACCACTAAGAATGTATTTCCACACGTTTCCAAAAAGTTTTCTTCTACTAATTGTATTCTTAATATAATAAAGCTGCACTGCCGTTACTGTTAATTCTGAAATATCTGTAGCAATTGTTGCTCCCTTTGCTCCCCATAACGCAATTAGGAAAAGGTTTGCAATAATATTAACAACAGCCCCTAATGTAACTGAAACCGTATATTCTTTCGTGCGATTAATCGGCATTAAATATTGCGTTCCTGTAACATTACTCCAAGCAATAAATAAGATAACTGGCGCTTCAAACATCATTAAAGTTCCAGCCGCATCATATTGACGTCCTAAAAACCATGGAGCGAATGGCTTAGCAATTGCCATGATACCAAATGACATCGGAACTGCAATAGCCGTAATAAAATCAAAAGAATTATAAAGGCTATCACGAATTCCTTTAACATCACCCTTAGAAAATTTATTAGCAATATGTGGCAACATTACTTGTCCAGAAGCAGTTGCAACTGCTAAAACAACCTTAATAATTTGGTCAGTGTTCTGAAACTGCCCTAGTTGATTTTGCGTTGACATTCTTCCCAACATCAGCCGATTAACAACTAAGTATACTTGCGTAGTAATTGTTGGAATAAAAAGTAATAGTGCAGGATAAAAATGTTTAAATGGGTGCCATGTGCTAATTGGAACCCATTTAATTTCATCCTTTAGATAGGGCCATAAAGTTAAATTACCAACAAGGTTTGATAATCCAAGTAAAGCAATATATTTGCCAAAATCTCCTTGATTTTTTACTAAAAGAAAAATTAAGGCGACTGAAGCCAATTTTACTAACATATTTCGAAAAACAATCCGCTGGAAGTTTTCCATTCCCATAAAATACCAAGAAACATCCAGTCCAGCTGCAATAATCCAAAAAGACTGAAGTAAAAAAAATCGTTTAAAAGTAGTACTAAATAGGAGTACCGCTGCAAGATAAGCTATTAATGCTAGTAAAATCGTAATTCCTTGAAGTGTCTCAATTCCCCAAAAGATTTTTGAACGATCTACTACATTATCGCGATGATAGGCCACTTCACGATTACCATAAAGTGCAATTCCCATTTGCCCGACAAGCATAAAAAAGATCATCCAGCTATTTGTATAAGAATTGATACCAACAAGATCAGGCCCCAACACCCGAGATATATAAGGAACTGTAATTAGGGGTACTAATAACACTAAAACTTGATAGACAACATTATACAAATAATTCTTAATAACCTTCATGGCTACTAATCAAACTCCTTGTTAACAGCTGTCAAAGCTGCGTGTAATACTTGATCCATGTTGTAGTAACGGTATTGCCCTAAACGACCACCAAAGATTACATTATTAGCCTCTTCGCTCGCTAACTTTGCATATTGCTTATAAAGTTCGTTATTCCGTTGATTATTAATTGGGTAATATGGTTCATCACCACGATGCCAATCAGCCGGATATTCACGGGTAATCACTGTCTTATCCTTATCACCTTTACCGAATTCAAAGTGCTTATGTTCAATGATTCGGGTATATGGTGTTTCAGCATCAGTATAATTAATTACTGCGTTACCTTGATAGTTGCCTACGTTCTTTTCTTCAGTTTCAAAACGAAGACTACGATATTGTAGTTCACCTAACTGGTAGTCAAAGAATTGGTCAATCATTCCGGTAAAGACGATCTTTGGATAATCTTTAAGGTACTCATCCTTTTTATCAAAAAAGTCTACTCCAGTTTCAACATCAATCAAATCACTGTCTAACATTTTTTCAACAATCTGGGTGTAACCCCCAACCGGAATTCCTTGATAGGTGTCATTAAAGTAGTTGTTATCGTAAACTAATCGGACTGGCAGACGCCGAATAATAAAGGCTGGCAATTCAGTTGCCTTTTGTCCCCATTGTTTTTCAGTATAACCTTTGATGAGCTTTTCATAGATATCGCGACCGATTAAGGAAATAGCTTGTTCTTCCAAATTCTGTGGCTCTTTACCTGCCATCTCTTGGCGTTGTTCATTGATCTTTGCCATTGCTTCCGCTGGTGTCCGTACCCCCCACATCTGGCTAAAAGTATTCATATTAAATGGGAGGTTGTACATTTCACCCTTGTAGTTAGCTACTGGACTATTTGTATATCGATTGAATTCTGCAAACTGGTTTACATAATCCCACACTTTCTTATTAGATGTATGGAAAATATGGGCTCCATATTGATGCACTTGAATGCCATCTACTTCCTTAGTGTAGATATTACCAGCAATATGGTCTCGTTTTTCAATCACTTTTACACGCTTACCACGTTTAGCAGCTTCATAGGCAAAAGTCGCCCCAAAAAGGCCCGTGCCTACTACTAGATAATCATATTTTTTCATTGTTCTCTCCATATCATAACTTTTACATACTTTTGTATAATACTACATTACT
>DVKU01000164.1 GCA_018715825.1 Candidatus Avacholeplasma faecigallinarum | reverse complement strand
TTATAATTCACCTACTACCTTAATAAAGCCCACAATAAAAAAATAATTAATCCAACCAAAATAACAATCGTAATACCTAAAATAAAAAAATGCTTCCTACTTCTTGATAGCTTAGTAAGCTTTTCATTACCAAATTCATTATTTTTTATAATTTCAATTTGTTCAACTAAATCTGTAGTTTCCACATCCTCAGATTTTGGCTGTTCATTTATTTGTTCTATAGATACAGGCTTCTCATTATTTTGCGATACATCTACAGCATTTTCAGTATTTTTATTATCATTATCATTTTGCTTTGTAAGTATATCTGAGTTTGTATCGCTTGCCTTTGTTTCATCCTGGCTTTGTGGATTTTCTATATCTTCGCTTTCAAACGTCAAAGGGATAAATTCATCATTTTCTTCTCCATCATAATGAATAATTCTTTTAGAATCATCTCTATTAAAGCCCCTAATCAAACTAAAATCAATACTAAACTCTAATGGCTCATACATTTTTAAGCTTTCAATACGATTCATACTAGTGGTTGTAATCTCACATTGACTAAGAATATAAAATAAATATGTAACAAGTTCATTTTTAGTCATATTTGAAGACATTGGAATACGATACTTTTTACATAAATTATTCAAGCCAGCTAAAGTTGAAGAATCAATTTCTACTTCTAAATTAGTATTTAGCTCTCCTAACTTTGATAAGTAATATTTCATATACTCAATTAGCTCATATTTTTTCAATGTTGTAGTTAATTCTAGCCCATACTTATTAGCTACATCTAATATATCCTGATGGGAAGCGGAATTTACAAGAAGCTCCCTTAAATTATCCATATCCTGACCATCAAAAGTATTATCCTGCTCCTGACAACAACTAGAAATATATTGAAAATAATTTTCAAAATTATTTACAGATAGCTTCTTTAAATCCTTTAAATATTTAATTTCTCCATCTAATAAATTTAAACCTACGTAATTTAAAAGAACTAATTGCCAAAAATTACGGCGATACATTTTAAAATATTCATTATTATTACAAATCAATTTAAATAGATTAAACATTTGTGTTTCGGAAAAATCTTTATAATATAGTAGCCTTTGAAAATAATCCTTTGATAATTCGGATGCATGTAGCGTTTTTAGTCTAATATTAATTACTGATGTTAATGCCATTATATTCATTTTTCGAGGTAAAGCTATACCACGATTAGAAAAAAAACTATATAACTGATCACCACTTAATTGTGCAAGACGATTTACAAGAACATCTAATTTTTCATTTTTTCCAAAAAGAGTAATCGAATTTTTTTCGATATTTATATCCATATAAACCCTCCAGATTTTTTAAACCTTTATATTATAATATAATATAACCGTCAAAAAAACAAGAAAAAAAGGCTTAATAGCCTTTATTTTCCTTCTAAATATATTACCAAGTTTTGATAATTATTAACGAAACATTATTTTAGCTTTCACCTAAAAAGTTTTCATTAACCTCGATATCTAAGTCCTCAATATCCTCTTCTTGGGTCTCTATTGGATTAAAGACAGTAACCTGCATTTTTGTTTCTCCAATTACTTCTGCTAAAACCTCAAACTCAATATCTAAATAAATTACATCATTATTTATTTTAGCATTAGTAACGGTTGGATGCTTTAAGATTTTAGCTAAGACATCGTCACTATTTTTAAGATAGTCATTTACAATTTGCTTAACCTTAATATTCTTTTGATAAGTAATTATTTCTCTTAAAACATCAGTTTTAGTGTTTTCTTCAGTTGAATACCAAATATTAACCTCTAAAGAACCATCTATATCAATTAAATTATCATGCTTTGAAGCTTCAAACTCATGATTGATAATCCAACATCCTAAAATGGAGTAAGGATGGGCAGTAGTATGCAATTCATGAGAAATATGCATTACTTTCTTTCCTTTTGCTACTACTGCTTTAGTAACTATCTCACGGACTTCATTCATATACATACCTCCCTATACTATTATATGTTATGTAATAGTTAAAAGTTCTAAGCAACATTAATCATATTTATTATATAGTTTATATTGATAAACTATGCCATGCTAATATATGCAGTATAATGGCTTAAATTTACAACTAACTTATTTATTTTTTTAGTAATTATGCTATAATCATACTAGAAAGAGGGTTTAAATATGAAGGTTTTAGCATTAATTTTTGAAGGCTTTGAAGAGCTTGAGGCCATGGCTCCATTTGCACTTTTGCGTAGAGCAAAAATCGATTTAACTATCACTTCAAATTCAACTACTGTTACTGGCTCTCATAATATTAGCCTTACTAATATAGTAAAACTTAGCGATATTGATTATAAGGAATATGATGCATTAATCATACCTGGTGGAGCACATTACAAGTTCTTAAGAATTTCTAAGGATGTCCATGAAATAATAAGTTATTTTATGGAAACTAAAAAATTTGTAGCAGTAATTTGTGCAGCACCTACAATTTTAGGTATGCTTGGATATTTAAAAGGTAAAAACTATACCTGCTTTACATCAATGAATGAGGACTTTGGCGGATATTATCACGATCAAGGTGTCGTAGTTGATGGCAATATTATATCTGGTAGAAGCGTAGCATATGCCATCGATTTTGCTTATGAAATAATTCGTTATTTAATTGGTGATGAAGGCTTAAAGCAAGTTCAAAAACAAATTTATTATGAAAAATAGGTTACCAATTAAATTAATTAACTTTTATCAAAACAGCATTTCTCCTAATACAGCTCCAAAATGTCGCTTTTATCCAAGCTGCAGCCAATATGCTAAGGAATGCTATGAAAAATTTAATTTTGTTAAGGCATCACTATTAACAACTAAAAGATTATTAAAATGCAATCGTTTATTTAAAGGGGGCTACGATCCAGTCCCTTTAAGTAAAGCAGAAAAAGAAAATTTAAAAAAGGAAAACGATTCAGAAAATGATATGATATCTCCAAAGTAGACAAATAAAATAATTAAAGGAATAAAGAACAATCCCCATGGGGATTCGTGACCTCTAAATTATGGTTCTTTAAAAAAATCGGTGTAGATTAAAAACCGAGCTTTCAAAGAATCGGTGTATAAGCTTTAAACTTTGTGGTGTAATTTAATAGTTAAAAAAAAAGAAATACCTCTTGTTATAATGTAATTGTCTAGAAAACTAAATAACAGGAGGTATTTTTAATGGATAAAGAATCCATATTAAGATTAGGCTTAGATTTCATATCGAACATAGATCTTGATGAATCCGATGAACTATATGATCCAAGCACTTATAATCATATCATAAAATTAAAACTTTATAAAGA
>DVKU01000163.1 GCA_018715825.1 Candidatus Avacholeplasma faecigallinarum | reverse complement strand
TTGTATAATTTAATTCTGAGGCAAACTCAAGGCATTTAGCCTTATCCTTTTTTAATTGATTTATTAACTCCTCAACACTATTAAATTTGATTTCTGGCCTAATTCTTTGGATGAAAATAACCTCTACATTTTCCCCATAAATATCATCATCAAGACCAAAAATGTTTACCTCTATTCTATGCTTTAAAGAATAATTAAAGGTAGGATTGTGACCTATATTAGCCATGCCTAAATATATAATTCCATCAACCTTGACATTTACAAAATATACACCACTTGCTGGTAAAAAGTAATTTTTGTAGTCAACATTAGCTGTTGGAAAACCAATTAATCTTCCATTTTGATTACCATAAACTACATTTCCCCTAATAACATAAGGTCTTCCTAAAAGTCTACCAGCCTCATGGACATCACCTAATAATAATAGTTCACGAATATAGGTTGTGGAAACTCTAACATCATCAAAAATGAATTTTTTAACCTCGTAAAATTCAAACTCACGTCGTAAATCTTCAATATTACCCTCGGCCTTTTTACCAAATGTAAAATCATAGCCACATACACAGGCCTTTATATTAAGCTTTTTTAAGTTCATAATAAATTCTTCTTTAGGCATTTTAGCCATTTCTTCATCGAATTCAACTACGATAAAGTAATCTATACCCATTCTTGATATAATTTCTGTTTTCTGTTCTAATGGTGTAACTAATGGGTAATTAGGCATTTTTTTCAAAAAAACTGAAGGGTGAGGATAAAAGGTTAAAACCGCTGACCGATAGGAATGACGTTTACATTCTTCTATTAATTTTTGATGCCCTAAATGAACACCATCAAAGTTTCCTATTGCTGCACAAACCTCTTCAGGTAAAGGAAAGAATTTTTGGTCTTTAATAAAAATGGATTTCATATATAACTCCTTTTTATTTAAAAATTAATAATGGTTTATAGATTTGAGGCTTATAGACCTCATATATTGCTATTATATCACAATTATTAATGACATAAAAGGGCTCATTAAGCGTTGTTTGACGGTTATCTAGAATTACACCATTTTTTACAAGGCTAGCTATATAATCATCAACCTCTACTTTGGGAAAATTAAAAATACTATCGATGGGCTTTAAATCATTTATAGTTAATTCATCTAAATCAGTAGCCATTTGTAAACTAAATTGTCCAGCCTTTATGCGATTTAATTCCTTAAGTATCGCACAGCCATTTAAAAGCTTTCCTAAATCGCGGGCGAAGCTTCTAACATAAAAGCCCTTAGAAACATGAAGTCTTATAGAAAATTCAATATGATTATTAATCATTATGAGATCATTTAATATAGTATAGTCATAAATTTTTACATTTCGCTTAGGAATTTCAACTTCAATATTTTGACGCTGATAATCCATCAACTTTTTGCCATCAACCTTAATACTTGATGTTAGTGGTGGAATTTGCTCTTCTTCTTTAGCTAATTTTTCACAAGCCTCGATTAACTCTTTTTTAGTAAAATTCATCATTATATCTTTAGTGATAGTCCCATCCATGTCTAAGGTAGTTGAATCATAGCCAAAGATTATTTTTGCCTCATAGGTTTTATCATGCTCAAATAACAACTTTAATAGTTTAGTTGCTTGATCACACGCAACAACCATAAGACCTGTTGTATTGGGGTCTAAGGTACCATTATGGCCACACTTATTTAAATTAAATTTTCTTTTTATTTTATGACAAACATCAAAGCTTGTTAAGCCTTTGGGCTTATTTACTAAAAAAAATCCATTCATGATATTTTCTCCTTCAACTGTTTGGTGTTTAAAAATAATAGTGTTAGGCTTATTATAAATAATGTAATTTGTATCGCTAAAAAGCTAATCCAAATACCACTTATTCCAAAAATTTCACCACATATAATGCCATATAATAATGTTAATACTAGTGGTTCTAATAATATTAGGATATTAGACTTTATTTTATCATCTATAGAATAAAGATAGGAACTTGTTACTTTAATAAATGATACAAATAAAAATCCAATTAGATAAAATATTAACCCATCATAATATAGTGATCTTGAAGTTGCTGATAAATTATATAAATCAGCTAAATTATTCCTAAATAGATAAAATAATATGGAAGTAACCACTGAAATTGAAAAACTTATTAGTAGACATTTTTTTAACATCTTTAAATTAGTTTTAATGTCTTTAAGTGCATAATGATAAGAAAATAGAGGTTGAATTGAGTCGCTAACTCCAGTTGAAATAGCACTTATTATATACAATAGATAGGATAGTAAGGTATAACTTGCTACAGCTTCTATTGATGAATAGTGAAGACATAGGGCATTTGTTATTATTATAATTATTGAATAAGAAAAATTTAATAAAAATGGTGCTAAGGCCTTAAAAAATAATTCTTTAAACACTTCTTTAGAAAATGATATGCCATGAAATTCCCCTCTATAAGCATTTATAGCTATTAAAAAGGCAACACCTTGAGCTATAACAGAGGCTAAAGCTGCTCCCTTTAAGTCATAATCTAAGCTATAAATTAGAAAATAATCTAAAACTAAGTTAGTAAGAATAGAGGAAATTGAAGCGATAGCAGCTGTTTTAACCTTGCCACTATTTTTTAAAAGTGGAAGCAAAGCACTGCCAAGCATTTGAAAGCTACTTCCTAACAATATAATTTTTATATAGTCATAAGCATATGTTAAAGCTTGTCCTTCGGCTCCAAATAATATTAAAATTTGTTTACAGCTTAAAAGTAAGATTATTCCTATAATAATTGATAATATCAAAATAACTATGATGACTGTAAGCTTCATCTTAGCCATTTTTTCATATTCCTTTATTCCCCTCATATAGGAAATATAAATACCAGCAGATAATCCTAATGCCAAACCGATACATTGAATAAAGGATGTAATTGGCCAGGCTAAATTAATGCTAGATAATCCAATATCTCCTATTTTTTGGCCTATGAATATACCGTCAATTAAGGCGTAGGTAGATAATAAAACGGAAGCTATAACAGAAGGTATTAAATATCTATAAAATGATTTCATATATTATCATCCTTACTTAATATAACTAGCAATTTCCCTTTAAGCTTAATTTTAGCGGTTTCGTTAGTTATCTCATTTGATACTCCTAAAGGATTTTGGGGAAGTAATTTATAGTTATCCAAATTATATTTAAATCCTACAAGGGAGATAGTTGAATCGCTTAAAGAAAATATAGAGGCAAATTTATAAACTGATTTAGCGATTGTGGTATCTGAATCAATAGTAAAAATGAAGGAGCAATCATCCTTCATTTTTAGACGTATATCATTTTTTAATAATAATAAATTTGCATAAAAATGCTCGATTCTTCTTCCTGTAATTCCGCCTAAAATATAAATATTTTCATAATTATTTAATTGATTTATTGCCACCATTGTGTCTGTTTCATCTTTAATTGGATTAAGCTTTATGACTTTAGTTAAGCTTAGAAGCTTATTATATTCTGATAATGAAATCGAGTCAAAATCACCCACTGCTAAATCCATTTTTATATTATTATTCATGCAATATAAAGCACCTTTATCAACAGCTATAACGTATTTATTTTGAAAATCTCTTTCATCGTATGTATAATTGTTTCCTATTACTATTACAGCATCCATAGTTAACTCCTATTTTTTTTAACCCATTCTAAAAGACTATACTGATTAATATAGCCATCTAATCTTGCCTTTATTTCTGAATTTTTGAAAATTATAAAGGTTGGTATTCTATTTATTTTGTAATTTGTTTTTAAATTATAAAATTTAGTAACATTAATCTTTAAAATAAGCAAATCCTTATATGTGTTTTCAAGCTTTTTTAAGGCATCTAAATGTAGATTACAATTTGAAGACCAGGAAGCATAGAAAAAAGCTAAGCAATCAGGATTAATATTGCCACCATCATATTGTAAAATCAAAAAATCACCCTTTTATTTTAAATATACAATGGTTACACCATTTAATCCTTCTCCTTCCTTTCCATAGCGATAGCTTTTAACGTAAGGACAATTTTTCAAAAAGCTTTGAACAGCATTTCTAACTGCTCCACTTCCAAAGCCA
>DVKU01000162.1 GCA_018715825.1 Candidatus Avacholeplasma faecigallinarum | reverse complement strand
TTCAAAAAAGCCAATCAATTATGTACATTGGTGATAAGGAAAATTCCAATACTGATAGTGCATTAGTTTCAACAAAGAGAAGCTTGATTTACAACCAATTAAATAAGGAACTTTATAAAAAATTCTTTTTAAATGTTGAAGAACTTCAGGCTGTTAATGATGGATATATTTATATTCATGATATGTCAGCAAGAAGAGATACTATGAATTGTTGTCTATTTGATGTTGGTAAAGTATTAAAGGGTGGCTTTGAAATGGGTAACGTTTGGTATAACGAGCCTAAAAGCCTAGATGTTGCCTTTGATGTTATCGGTGACATTGTTTTATCTACTGCAGCTCAGCAATATGGTGGCTTTACTGTACCTTCTATTGATTTAATTTTAGATGAATATGCTGAAAAATCCTTCCAAAGACAATATCACAAGTATGTTGGCTTAGGTTTGACTAGGGTTAAAGCTAATGAACAAGCTATAGAAGATGTAAGGGTAGAATTTAGACAGGGCTGGCAAGGCTTAGAGTATAAGTTTAATACAGTAGGATCTAGTAGAGGAGATTATCCTTTTATCACTGTTACTTTAGGAACTGGTACATCTAGATTTGCTAAAATGTGTACAATAGAATGCTTAAGAGTACATCGTGGTGGACAAGGCAAGCCAGGTAGAAAGCGTCCGGTTTTATTCCCTAAAATTGTCTTCTTATACGACAAGGATTTACATGGACCTGGTTGTATCAATGAGGATTTATTTGAAGAGGGTGTTTTATGCTCATCAAAGACAATGTATCCAGATTGGTTAAGCCTTACTGGAGAAGGCTATGTAGCTTCTATGTATAAAAAATATGGAGCAATAATTTCACCAATGGGTTGTCGTGCATTTTTATCACCTTGGTATGAGCGTGGTGGAATGGAACCTATGGATGATGATGATAAGCCAGTCTTTGTTGGTAGATTTAATGTAGGTGCTATTTCATTACATTTGCCGATGATTTTAGCGAAGGCTAGAAAAGAGTCTAAGGATTTTTATGAGGTTTTAGATTATTACTTGGAGCTTATTCGTAAAATTCACTGTCGTACTTACGATTATTTAGGTGAAATGCGTGCTTCAACTAATCCACTTGCTTATTGTCAAGGTGGATTTTATGGTGGTAATTTAGGATTACATGATAAAATTAAACCAATTTTGAAAAGTGCAACTGCCTCTTTTGGATTTACTGCCTTAAATGAGTTGCAGGAACTATATAATGGTAAGTCTATTGCTCAAGATGGTGAATTTGCTCTAGAGGTTATTAAATATATTAATAAAAAGATTACAGAGTTTAAGTACCAAGATAATCATTTGTATGCTATGTATGGTACTCCAGCTGAAAATTTGTGTGGTCTTCAGGTCACTCAATTTAGAAAAAAATATGGTATTATAGAAAATGTTTCTGACCGTCCTTACGTTTCTAATTCTTTTCATTGTCATGTTACAGAGGATATTTCTCCAATTGAAAAGCAAGATCTTGAACAAAGATTTTGGGATTATTCTAACGGTGGAAAAATTCAGTATGTTAAATATCCACTAGATTATAATATTGATGCCATTCGTACATTAATTAGAAGAGCTATGGATAAGGGATTCTATGAAGGAGTAAATCTTTCTATGGCTTATTGTGAGGATTGTGGACATCAAGAGTTATCTATGGATGTTTGTCCTAAATGCGGAAGTACAAATTTGACAAAAATTGAAAGAATGAATGGTTATCTTTCATACTCTAGAGTCCATGGAGATACTCGTTTAAATGATGCTAAGATGGCCGAAATCAGTGAAAGGAAGAGTATGTAATGCGCTATCATAATATAACTAAAAACGATATGCTAAATGGTAGTGGATTACGTGTTGTTTTATGGGTGGCTGGTTGTGGACATCATTGTCCTGGATGTCAAAATCCTATAACTCATGATCCTAATGGAGGAATAGAATTTGATGAAGCTGCAAAGGAAGAAATTTTTACAGAATTAAAAAAGGATTATGTTAGTGGTATAACATTTAGTGGCGGTGATCCATTGCATCCTGTTAATGTAAATGAAATTGGAGAATTAATTGCAGAAATTAATGCCAAATTTCCTAATAAGACTAAGTGGCTTTATACCGGATATACATATGAACAAATTTCTTCTTTACCATTTATCTCTATGCTTGATGTTGTTTGTGATGGAAGATTTGAAATGGATAAGTTTGATTCCAAACTTCATTGGGTGGGAAGTTCTAATCAAAGAGTTATTGATATTAAAGCTACTAAACGTGAAGGAAGAATAGTTTTATATAAGGATGGATCAATAGATGGTTAATTTTAAACGTGTTGCTAGATTTGAAAAGGTTTCTTTGGAGCAGTTTTTACAATCATTTGATAATAAAAGCAATGAAGAAATATCAAGTATTTATAATGATATAAAGTTGCCTTTAAGAGCTACAAAGGGATCAGCTGGCTATGATTTTTATGCCCCTTTTGATATTAGCTTGAAACCAGGACAAACTATTAAGATTCCTACTGGTATTAGAGTTAATATGCTAGATAATTATGTGTTGAAGCTTTATCCAAGGAGTGGTTTAGGGTTTAAGTATCGATTACAGCTTAATAATACAGTGGGAATAATAGATAGTGACTATTATTATTCTGATAATGAGGGACATATCTTTGCTAAAATTACTAATGATTCTAATGAAGGCAAGGAAATATTTATTGCAAAAGGAACAGGCTTTATGCAAGGAATATTTGTTGAATATGGAATAACATATGATGATGATGCTACTGAAATTAGAAATGGTGGTTTTGGAAGTACTACAAAGTAAAAACTACAAATAGAAGGCGAATATAATTGGTTTGTAAAATTTAAACTAATTAATTATTCGCCTTATTATTTTTTAGTTTGTTATATTTTTTCCTTTTTATTTTAAAATTATTTGTTATAATGAAGCTAAAGTGAGGTTGTTAAAATGAATTTTGAAATAATAAGACCAAGTTTTTCAGATAAAGAATTTAATATTTTAGATTTTGGAGCCAAATCTAGTCTAAATTATAATAATCAGTACTCTATTAAATTAGCTATAGATACCTGCAGCAATAATGGTGGTGGTAAGGTTATTATTCCTGATGGATATTATTACACAGGACCAATAAAATTAAAAAGTAATGTAAATTTATATGTTAGTGAAAATGCTTTTGTAAAGTTTAGCAAATCAAAAGAGGAGTACCCACTAATTTGGACTGAGTATGAGGGGATAAGAAGAATAAGAACAATTTCTCCAATTAGTGCTGTTGATTGTGAAAATATAGCAATAACAGGTAAAGGTGTTTTAGATGGTGCTGGTGATTTATGGCGTGGTATTAAGCAATTTAAATTAACGGCTAAAGAATGGCAACGTTGCTTAAAAAAAAGCCAATATGTTGTAGAAACTAAAGAGGGTGGAATTTGGTGTCCAACTAAAACCTACTATGATGGCGTTATTAATGGAGAGCCTGATTATAATGATCCTAAGGCTTTAGAAATTGCATCTCAATGCTGGGATGTATATAGACCTGTATTTGTTTCACTTATAAATTGTAATAAAGTGTTAATTCAAGGAGTAACTTTAAAAAATTCTCCAGCTTGGAATATTCATCCTTTATATTGCCGTAATTTTACTTTGGAGGATGCAATAGTAAAAAATAAATTTTCTGCCCAAAATGGTGATGGAATAGATTTAGAATCATGCCAAAATTGTGAAATCTCACGAACTATCTTTGAGGTTGGTGATGATGGAATATGTATTAAGTCAGGGAAAAATAAGGAAGCTCGTCAAAAAAAGATTCCCACTAAAAATGTTTGGATTCACGATTGCAAGGTATATGATGCTCATGGAGGCTTTGTAGTTGGTAGTGAGATGAGTCGAGGCGTAGAAAATATTTTAGTTGAAAATTGTGTTTTTATAGGAACTGATATTGGAATTCGTTTTAAATCAGCACTTGGTCGTGGAGGCATAGTTCAAAATATTACTATTAAAAACATATATATGGGAGAAATAGTGGAAGAAGCTATGATTTTTACGATGGGATATGTTTTAGTTAATATTGAAGATAATAAGGAAACAGCTATTAAAAAAATAGATGCTGATGATATTCCAGAATTTAAAAACATTTATATAGATAATGTTATATGTAATAGTTCTAAAACAGCTTTAAAAGTACAAGGATTAAAAGAGTTACCAATTCATGATATTTTTATAAGTAATTCTCAATTTAAGGCTGATAAGGATATGGAATTAGCTTTATGTAAAAATATTTCTTTTAATAATGTCGATATTGTATTAGAGGATGGAAATCACCATATTGATAAAAAAGTTTTAGAAGCTTTATAATTTGCTTGCATTTTAAAATCTGATGTGGTATAATTCTAACGCTGTCTAATGGCAGTAAAGCACATTACTCCGCTGGCAACATGGGATTTTATGGCTATGAGTTTTGTTATTAGGAGAAAAGATATGGCAAACGCAAAGGGTCAAGCATTAATTAATGAAATTACAGCTCAATACCTTAAGGACCGTCCTTCATTCCGTCCAGGCGATACTGTTAAAGTATTCGTTAAAATTATTGAAGGAGATACTCATCGTATCCAAGTGTTTGAAGGTTTAGTAATTAAACGTCAAGGTGCTGGTATTTCTGAAACTTTTACTGTAAGAAAAATGTCTTATGGAATCGGTGTAGAACGTACATTCCCTGTTCACACACCTAATATCGACCACATTGAAGTTCTTAGAAAAGGTAAAGTTCGTCGTGCTAAATTACACTACATTAGAAACCTTTCAGCTAAGGCTGCACGTATTAAGGAACGTCGATAATTTTTTGGACCACTTAAGTGGTCTTTTTTTTTTTATTAGTAAATTTGAAAATTTTGTTTAGAATGCTACTAACACTAAAAAGCCTAGGTGATCTAGGCGATTATATTTAATTTGATTAGTTATTTTCTTTTCTTTTTATTGTAAACATCTATAGGAATAAA
>DVKU01000161.1 GCA_018715825.1 Candidatus Avacholeplasma faecigallinarum | reverse complement strand
AAAAATAGGAAGAGATGGTATGTAAAGTCTCCTACCTTCTCATTTACCAAAATTACAGGCTTAGATGTAGTATTATCACCAGAAATGAAATCAACAGGTGAGGCAATTGGCTATGATTATTCTTTAAATAGAGCTCTTTATAAATCTTTAAAGGCTTCTGGTGTAAGGGTTGCTAATTACGGAACAATTTTAGCAACAATTGGTGATCAAGATAAGGAGCAAGCTTTACCTTTAATTCGTCGTTTCTATAATTTAGGCTTTAATATTGAAGCTACATCAGGTACAGCCTTATTTTTAAAGAAACATGGCATTAAAACAAGAGTTAAGAAGAAATTATCACAGGGAAGTGAGGAAATTCTTGATTCAATTAAAAAAGGTTATGTTACTTATGTGTTAAACACATCTAGTGAGGGTGTTGATAGTAATAATGATGGTAGAATAATTCGTAGAGCTGCCATTGACAATAATGTTGCGGTATTCACATGCTTAGATACAGTAAAGGTATTACTAGATGTATTAGAAGAAATTACAATGGGTATTTCTGTTATCGATAAGGAGTAGCTTTATGAAAAATGTCAAATTAAAAATTGTTGCCAATACAAAGGTAGGCAAGGATGTCTTTTTAATGAGGCTATCAGGTGATTGTAGTGAAATTTCTAACCCAGGAGAATTTATTAATATAACTGTTCCTGGCTATTATTTGAGAAGACCTATAAGCGTTTGTGATTTCTCATATGATTATGTAGATATTTTATATAAGGTTTTAGGTCATGGTACTAAAGATTTATCACAATTTAAATGTGGTATGGAACTTGATGTTTTAGTAGGTCTAGGTAATGGCTTTGATATCAAAAAAGCCCAAAAACCATTATTAATAGCTGGTGGAATTGGAATTGCACCTATGATTGCTTTAGCAAAACTATTTAACGAATATGGCATAAAACCTAAATTAGTGTATGGTGCTCAAAGTAAAGATGATTTAGTTTTACTAGAAGTATTGACCCAATTGTGTGATGTTTATGTATGTACTGATGATGGTTCACAAGGCTATCAAGGTAATCCAGTTGACTTTTTAAAGGATAATAATATCGATTATGACTACTATTATGCTTGTGGTCCACAAATAATGCTTAAATTTTTATCCAAAGCATTTTCTAATGGCTGTGTTTCACTAGAAGCTAGAATGGGCTGTGGCTTTGGAGCCTGTATGGGTTGTTCTATTGAAACAACTAATGGACCAAAAAGAGTTTGTAAGGAAGGACCAGTATTTGAAGCTAGTGAGGTGATTTTTTAATGAATACTAAAATTAATTTTTTAGGAAAAGAATTTAAAAATCCAATTATACCTGCTTCAGGAACATTTGGCTTTGGCTATGAATTTAGTGAGCTATATGATATTAATATATTAGGAAGCATTTCCATTAAAGGAACAACCTTAAAGCCTCGCTATGGTAATCCATTACCTAGAATTGCTGAATGTCCTGCTGGTTTAATAAATGCCATTGGCTTACAAAATCCTGGTGTTGATAAAGTCATCAGCGAGGAGCTTGTAAAACTTGATGAGGTATATAAGGATCAGATTATAGCCAATGTTGGTGGTCATAGTGTATCTGATTATGTGGAAACTGTGAAAAAATTTAATGATTGTAGTAAGGTTTTTGCGATAGAGTTAAATATTTCTTGCCCTAATGTTTCAGGTGGAGGAATGGCCTTTGGAGTTGATCCTGAGGTTGCCTTTAATTTAGTTAGCGAGGTTAAAAAGGTATCTACTAAACCAATTATAGTTAAACTATCTCCTAATGTTACAGATATTGTGCAAATGGCTTTAGCAGTTGAAAAGGCCGGGGCTGATGCTATTAGCCTTATTAATACTATGGTAGGTATGCGTATCAATTTAAAAACAGCTAAGCCTATAATTTCTATTAAAAAAGGTGGTTACAGTGGTCCAGGAATTTACCCTGTCGCTCTTAGGATGGTTTATGAGGTTTCTCATGCCGTTAAAATACCTATTATTGGTATGGGTGGTATCACTAATGCTTATGATGTATTAGAGATGCTATATGCAGGAGCATCACTAGTAATGATAGGTTCTGCAAATTTAGTTGATCCTTACGCTTGTCAAAAAATAATTAATGATTTACCTAAGGCTATGCAAGAGTACAATATCACAAATTTAGAAGATATAATAGGAAAGGTAGAATAGAATATGAGAGATGTAATTATTGCCTGTGATTTTAAAAATCAAGATGAGTTATTTAAATTTTTAGAGCCATTTAAGGGTCTAAATCCATTTTTAAAGATTGGAATGGAAATATTTTATAAGGAAGGTCCACAATTAGTTAGAAAACTAAAGGATATGGGCTGTAAAATATTTTTAGATTTAAAGCTTCATGATATTCCTAATACTGTAGAAAAAGCAATGCGAAATATCGCTGATTTAGGTGTTGAAATTACTAATGTGCATGCAGCTGGAGGAATATTGATGATGCAAGCTGCAAGAAGAGGCTTAGATTCTAATCCAAATGGTAAAAATACTAAGCTTATTGCTGTTACTCAGCTAACCTCTATATCTCAACAAATATTAGAAGAAGAACTTCATATTCATGAACCATTAAGTGAGGTTGTCAAGGCCTATGCTTTAAATGCTAAAAAGGCTGGCTTAGATGGAGTTGTTTGTTCAGCCTTAGAAGCACCAATTATTAAGGAATTAGGTTTAATTTCTGTAACACCTGGTATTCGTTTCCAAGATGATGCCGTTGGTGATCAAAAAAGAGTAGCTACACCAAGCTACGCTAAGGAATTAGGATCTACATATATTGTAGTTGGTAGATCAATTACAGCAAGTGCTGATCCTGTTGCTGCTTATAAACGTTGTGTAAAGGAGTTTTGTTAAAATGAGTGAAAATCTAGCTATTGAAGTTGCAAAAAATCTTTTAAAAATTAAAGCTGTCTTTTTAAGACCAAATGAGCCATTTACATGGGCTTCTGGAATTAAATCACCAATATATTGTGATAATCGTTTAACACTTTCCTATGTTGATACTAGAAAGGTAGTAGAGCAAGGTCTTGCTCAGCTAATTAAAACATATTACCCAAGCTGTGAGGTAGTTATGGGTACATCTACTGCCGGTATTGCACATGCTGCCTATGTTTCTGACATTTTAGGCTTACCAATGGGATATGTTCGTGGTGGAGCAAAGGATCATGGCCGTGGCAATCAAATTGAAGGTGTTGTTCCTGTAGGTAAAAATGTTGTAGTTATAGAAGATTTGATATCAACAGCAGGCTCATCTATTGAGGTTGTTGAAGTATTACGTCAAGCAGGAGCTAATGTTTTAGGAATTGCATCTATATTTACATATGGATTACAAAAAGGATTAGATAGATTAAAAGAAAGTAATGTCATCAATCATTCTTTATCTAATTTCGAGACTTTGGTTAAGGTGGCAGCTGAAGAAAATTATATCAGTAAGGAAGATATTGACAAGGTTTTAAAGTTCCAAAAGAATCCAAACGATCCATCTTGGATGAATTAATAAATTATTTATTAGCATTTAGTTATTTTTAACTAGATGCTTTTTTTGGCCTTTAATTTGCTTAAATTAAATATAGAATAAAATTAGCTTTTGTAGTATAATTATGCTGTTAAGAATATAAATGTGGTGATAAGGTGATTGATTTATTAAAAATTAAAGACCCTTCCTTTATAAAAGATTTATCAATAAAGGAATTAAAGGAATTGGCAGAACTGATTAGAAACTTTTTAATTGAAAATATATCAAAAACAGGTGGCCATTTAAGTAGTAATTTAGGTATTGTAGAAATTACATTAGCAATGTATTATGTCTTTGATCCTGAAAAAGACAAATTTTTGTTTGATGTTGGACACCAATCTTATGTACATAAAATTTTAACAGGCCGTGCTAAGGATTTTACAACACTAAGGAAACTTGATGGTTTATCTGGCTATATCAACAAAAATGAATCAAAATATGATATATGGGAATCTGGTCATTCATCTACCTCAATTTCAGCAATGTCAGGTATTATTTTAGCATCTGATGCTGATAGTAGAGTAATAAGTGTAATAGGTGATAGTTCTATAATGAATGGTGTTGCTATTGAGGGATTGAACTTTTTAGGTCAGTTAAAGGGAAGTAAGCACCCAATTATAATTTTAAATGATAATAAAATGGGTATATCAAAGTCAGTTGGAGCCTTATCTAAAGCTTTTTCTAAATTAAGAGGCTCTCATCTAAATAGATTTTTAAAAACAGTTACAAATAAATTATTTCCAGCCTTTTTAACGACTGCCTTTCATAAAATTAAAAGAGGAATAAAGGGATTTATCCAACAGGATAATATTTTTGAGGATATGGGATTTGATTATTATGGTCCATATGATGGTAATGATTTAAAATATTGTATAAGGGCTATGAAGAAAATTCAAAAAAGTAAATCGCCCGTAGTTTTACATTTAATAACTAAAAAAGGTAAAGGCTACATCCCATCAGAAAATGATACAACTGGCGATTATCATGGTGTATCTCCATTCGATATAAAAACTGGACTACCAATTGAAAAGCCTAAAGATGGTGAGTTGTCATATTCGCAAGTTGTGGCCAATTTTTTAGTAGAAAAGCATAAAAATGAATCATTTTTTGTGGTAACACCTGCTATGAAGGCTGGAGCAAAGCTTGATGAATTTGCCAAATTATATCCTAAAGATTTTTATGATGTTGGAATTGCAGAGGAACATGCTGCAGTAATGTCTGCAGGAATAGCCTTAATGAATAAAAAGGTTGTTTTGTTGATGTATTCAACTTTTGCCCAAAGGGCCTTTGATGAACTATTAAATGATATAGCAAGACAAAATTTGAATGTCATAATTGGAATTGATAGAGCTGGTATAGTTGGTGAGGATGGTGAAACTCACCAAGGAATTTACGATATTTCGATGTTTATGGAAATGCCAAACATCAAGGTGCTAATGCCTAGAAATTCAATTGATACAGTCGGTTTGTTTAATTATGCCTTTACTGATAGTGGTCCAATTGTAATTAGATATCCAAGAGGAAAGGATTTAATTACAGAACCAATTGATTATAATTACAAAATTGATATTAGTTGGGAATACCTAAAAAAGGGTGAGAAAATTTATATAGTTAGCTTTGGTCCAGATTTAAATAGACTACTTGAAATATTTAAGAATAATTGTGATGTAGGTGTTGTATATGCCAAGTCAATAAAGCCAATAGATGAGTCTTTTTTAAATGATTTATTTATGCAAGAACTTCCTATTATGGTAGTAGAACAAACTGTTTGTAGTGGAACATTATATCATCAAATTTTAGATTTTAAGGAAAAAAATTCTTTTAAAAATCGAATTTATTCTCATGCCTTTAATTGTAATACAATAATAAAGCATGGAAAGATAAGTGATGTATATGAAAAATATGGTTTTTCTAATTCAAAACTATTAGAAGCAGTAAATGAGGTAATATATGAAGCATAGTATAAGGCTTGCTAAAATTACGGATTTAAATCAAGTAATGATATGTATAAACGATGCCAAAAGCTTTTTAAAAAGCTGTGGCTTAACGCAATGGAATGGAAGTAATGGTTATCCAGATAGAAGTGATTTAGAAAATGATATTTTGAATAACCATCTTTTCGTTTGTGAAAATGATAAAGAAATAATGGGTGTAGCAGCTTTCTTAGGAGCTGAGCCTCAGTATAAAAAAGCTTATGGTCATTGGTTAATAGATACTGATAATTATTTAACGATTCATAGAGTGGCAGTAAGTAATAAATATCGCGGTAAAGGTATTGCTACATTATTATTTGAATATGCCTATCAATATGCTAAAAATAAAGGTTTAGACTCTATAAGAGTTGATACCCATATAGGTAATATACCAATGCAATCATTAACCAAAAAATTAGATTTTAAACCATGTGGCTATGTAATATATGATTATATAGAAGTAGAACCTAAACGTTTAATTTTTGAAAAATTAGTTCATTAAAAAAGGATATAACTTATTGTTTTTAAGCTATATCCTTTTTATCTATTATAATTCATTGTATTTATTTTTAATGTAGGCATCAATTTGGTCAGCCACCATTTTTGTTGCTGCTACAGCCTCAACTACAGTTTTAGCTCCAGATACTACATCACCAGCAGCATAAACTCCAGGTCTTGTTGTTGCTCCACCAACTGTAGTTTGGATTAATCCTTTTTGGGTTGTATCTATTTGTTTAGTATTTTTAACTATGTTAGATAAAGCACCTTGACCTATTGCTATTATAACGCTAGTTGAATTGATTTTAAATTTATGTTCAGAATCATTAACATATTCAACTGTGTCATCATCATGAACAACCTTAATAACAGGTTCTACGATAATTCCATCAGGTTCAATTTTAACAGTATTTAGATAATAATTCATATGAATTCCATCAACCTCGGCCAACATAAGCTCCTCTTCAAGTGCTGTAACCTCTTCACGCCCTCTAAAAAATATTACATCAACCTTAGCTCGAGATTTTCTTAGAATAGTTCTAGCTGCATCCATAGCAACATTTCCTGCACCTATAATAACAACATGATCTCCTAAACTATCATATGAGTCAGGATTTTTTAGGTAGTCAATTGCAAAATGTACATTTCCTAATGTTTCACCAGGAATTCTAAGACGATTTGGTTTCCAAACGCCTGTTCCAATAAAAATTGCATCATATCCATCAGCAAACATATCATCAATAGTGATAGTAGGACCTATAAGTGTATTTGGTCTAAATTGAATACCTAATTCTTGCATTCTTTTTAATAACAAATCCAACAAAGATTTTGGAAGTCTAAATTCAGGAATTCCATATCTTAGGACACCACCAATTTTATCTTTAGAATCAATCATAGTAACATTATATCCTCTTTGAGAAAGGATAATTGCCAAAGTTAAACCAGCTGGTCCAGCCCCAATTATACCCACAAGATGACCATTATTTTTAACTCTTTCAAGGTGAGCCTTTTCTAAATAAAAAGATGAAATATAAGACTCTACCTCATAAAATTTAATTGGAGTACCCTTTCGATTTAAAATACAATGTCCCATACAATTTTTTTCGTGGGGACAAATTAAAGAGCATAATGCTGACAGAGGATTATTTAAAAATAATTTTTCACCAGCATCCTCCATTTTGCCCTGTAAAAACATTTCCATGATAATGGGAATATCTGTTGATACCGGGCATCCCTCCTTACATAAAGGTTTTTTACACTTTAAGCACCTTTGCGCTTCATTAATAATATCTGCCATAATCACACCTCTAATATAATTATATCAAAAAAATTAAAATATAAAATAAAAAATCTTTTATTATTGTTTTTTTGTGATACAATTAATTTATTATGAGTAAGATATATTATGAACTAATTTGTCAAAATGACAAAACAGAATTAAGAGAAGAATTAAGAAGGCAACTTTCTAGACGATTTTATAAAAATCTAAAGCATCAAAAGGCTCAATATTTTGTTAATAATAAACAAACACAATTATATATGCTTATAAATAAAGATGATAAAATATTGATAGAATATGAACCTACAACAAGTGATAATTGGCCTTTATATGAATCAAAATTAGATATATTATATGAGGATGAGCATTATTTAGTTGTTAATAAAAGAGCAGGACTACTTACAATTCCTACTAAAGCAGAACCTAGAAGCTTATACCAAGAAGCAATGTATTACTTAAAGCAAAGTAATCAAGATAAACAGGTTTCTATCATTAATCGTCTTGATAAGGAAACATCTGGCTTAGTGGTAATAGCTAAAGATAGATTGGCAGCCTATTATTTGCAACCTACACATGAAAAAATGATTCGAAAATATAAATGCCTATGCCATGGAATTTTTATTAAGGACCATGATATTATTCAAAATAATATCGATAAGATGCCTGAATCTAACTTACGCTATGTATCATCTAATAGTGGAAAGATAAGTATAAGTGAATATAATGTTTTAAAGAGATTTTCTGATACTACCTTGGTGGAGTTTATCCTACAAACAGGTAGAACTCATCAAATTAGAGTGCATTGTCAGAGTATTTGTCATCCTATAGTTGGAGATAATATGTATGGTATAGATAATAATATGAAGCTTCATTTATGTAGCTATTATGTTGAATTTGTAAATAAATTTACAAATAAGCTTGTAAAGAT
>DVKU01000160.1 GCA_018715825.1 Candidatus Avacholeplasma faecigallinarum | reverse complement strand
ATTCTAGCTTATGAATGGGATATGTTTCATAATGCAATCAATATTGGTAAAAGAGCTGATTGTCAGGATGATTTTGAATATTTTAAGGTTATGAGATTATCCCAATTTTATACTTGGAATAAGGAATTACTTCAATCCTATTTAAATGATTTAACTACCGCAAAGACAAAAGGCTATAATTTAGTTAGTTATAAGTATGGATATATGGAGGAATCAACTGATATAGAATCTTATAACAAAATAAAGTCTTATTTGCCTGTAATCAATGAACAAAGAAAAAATATTCAAGAGGAAATTATTAAAATTCAGCTTGAGATGCTACAAGAGTTTTATCAAAGATATCCTAAGGCTAGGGATATGATGCGGATAACCTACTCGAAGGATGATAGTATTGAAAACACTAGCTATGAAACATATTTACGTGGTGAATTATCTAGTTACGGTGATGAAACCCTAATTTTGTATGCTAAAAATATTATAAAGCTAAGTAATGAAAATAGAAATTTAGTTGAGTTAACAATTAAACAAACAACTAGAATGTTTAAAATAGATTTAGAAAGTTTAAAGGTGTAGTTTATGGAATATATTACAAACATTAATGGATTTATTTTACGTGATGCAATAGAAGAGGATTGTGCTGAAATATTAAATTTAATAAAGGCTATAGCCACTTATGAAAAAATGTTAGATGAAGTTACTGCTAGTGTGGAAAGTCTTAGAGAATCCTTGTTTATAAAAAAAAGAGCTCAGGTGCTTTTGGCAATTTATAATAACAAGATTGTAGGCTATATGTTATACTTTTTTAACTATTCTACATTTACAGGAGGGGCTAATTTATATTTAGAGGATTTATTTTTATACGAGGAATATCGTCATAAAGGCTTTGGAAGAAAGATGTTTGAAGTTTTAGCTAAGATTGCTATAAAGGAAAAGGCTAAAAGAATAGATTGGGTTTGCTTGGATTGGAATACTCCTGGTAGAAATTTTTATAAAAGTATAGGGGCACAGGCCTTAGATATGTGGGTATTACATAGATTAGATGAGAAGCAAATTGCTAAGCTAGCTAATGAAGGTAATTAGTATATTATTTTAATATATTGTTGAAATTTGTAAATTAATGGAAAAATATGTTGTTGAAATAAAAGCATTATGCTATAATGCTTGTGGAAAAAATAATTCGTATAATTACCCAAAGATGGTGGGAAAGTCTCTACGCTATAGCCTATCTATAGCACTACGAATGTATACGTTGACATAAGTGGTTTTTTTCATATATGAATTATTTTAATAGTGAAGGGATTATTGTTAAAATATGAAAAAATTTATGAAAAACGCCTCTAAAGATAATATTTATAACTTGTATGGCTATGTGCCACTACAGACGGCTATTCCTTTAGGAATCCAGCATATCTTGGCAATGTTTTTAGGTAATGTATCGCCACTATTAATTATATTTGGTTTAATTAATATTGAAGCTTCAACGCAAACAATTTTAATTCAAAATGCTATGTTTGTTGCAGCCATTGCTACAATTATTCAGCTTTACCCTATTTGGAAGCTTGGAGCAGGCTTACCAATAGTAATGGGAACAAGCTCAGGCTTTATAGGCACTGCAAAGGCAATAGCTACTCAGTTTGGTTATGCGGCGATTTTGGGTGCATCTGTAATAGGTTCAATATTTGAAATAATTTTAGCTTTCTTTATAAAGCCTTTAAAGAAATTATTTCCCCCAATCGTTACTAGCTTAGTTATAATTTCCATAGGCTTATCACTATTACCAGTAGGAATTCAATATTTTGGTGGTGGTCAGGGAGCTAGCGATTTTGGTTCTTGGAAGCATCTTTTAGTAGGAAGCGTCGTTATTTTAACAATAATTATTTTAAAGCAATTTAAAGGCTTTATTAATGTTGCCTCTATCTTAATAGGAATTGTTGTAGGATATATTTTAGCAATTTGCTTAAAAATGGTTGATTTTACAATGGTAAAGGAAGCTAGCTGGTTTGCTATTCCACGTCCTTTCGTTATGGGATTTGAATTTAAATGGGAAGCAATTTTACCAATGTGTATCATGTTTATTGCGACAACAGTTGAAACTATTGGCGATACATCAGGTATTACTAATGGTGGATTGAATCGTGAGGCTACTAATAAAGAGCTAACTGGTAGTGTAATGGCTGATGGTTTAGGTTCTTTACTTGGATCATGCTTTGGTGTTTTACCTAATACAAGCTTTAGTCAAAATGTTGGTTTAGTTACAACTACTAAGGTTGTTAATAAGTTTGTAGTATTGATAGGAGCTATTTTCTTATTAATTTTGGGATTTTTCCCTAAAATCAGTGCTTTATTTACTGTTATGCCACAATCTGTTTTAGGTGGAGCTGCAGTAATAATGTTTGCTATGATCTTTGTTAGTGGTCTACAGTCTTTATTTAAGGTTGAGTTAAATGCTAGAAATACTTTGATAATTGCTTTATCTTTAGGTTTAGGAATTGGTATAGGTAATGTTCCTCAGGTATTATCTCAAATGCCAAATTGGGTTCAAACTGTATTTGCTCAAAATGGTATTATTATGGTTTTCGTTATTGCAACTATTACTAATCTGATTTTCCCTAAGGATAAAAATCCTTTAGCTGACATATCTACAACAAAAGACGATTTAAATCACACAAATGATGATTCTAAAGCAGAAGAAAATTTAAATAATTTATAATGGTTATGGACAAAAAGACAATTAGTAGGAGCAGTCTTATTAAACAGGCTTAGGGCTTGTAATTTTGTTACTCTTACTTAGGATAATAAATAATAGTTATTATCGTTCTTTTTGTCCTTTTTAATTAAAAAAAGAATAAAGGAGAAAACATATGAAAAAGATTATTTACGTTTTAATTATTTTATTTACTTTAGTAGGTGTTTGTGGTTGCAATAATAGCCCAACAAGCTCTACTAGCATTACAATTACAGATCAAGCAAATAGAGTAGTTACTCTACAAAAGCCAGCAACAAGAATTGTATCTGCCTATTATAGTTCAACTACATTATGCTTGGCTTTAGGTCTTAAGGATAATTTAGTTGCTATTGAGCAAAAGGCTAATACTAGAAAACTTTATCAAGAGGCTTGTAGTGAACTTTTAGACCTTCCGGGGGTTAGTACTAAAAAGGATATTAATGTAGAACTTACTTTAAATCAAAATCCTGATTTAGTTATTTTACCATTGAGCCTTAAAAATTCAGCTGAATCATTTACACAGGTTGGAGTTGCTGTTATAGTTGTAAATCCTGAAAGTAGTGAGCTTATTGCTGAGGCAATAACAATTATCGGCAAGGCTACTAATAAAGAGAAGGAGGCTTTAGCTTTTAATAACTATAATGCTTCTAAAATTGCTGAAATTGAGGATATAATGGCAAATATTGAAAATAGACCAACTGTTTATTTAAGCTCATCCTCTTCATATTTTTCTACTTGTCCAAGTGGATATTATCAAACTGAGTTAATATATTTAGCTGGTGGAATTAGTGTTTCTAAGGATGTAGAGGGCTCAGGCTGGCAGATTGTTAATGCCGAGCAATTATTAAGCTGGAATCCTCAATATTTTTTATATGTTTGTGATGCAGCTTATACAAAGGAAGATATTTTAAATGATCAAACCATAAATAGTCTTGATGCTGTTAAGAATAATTTATATCGTTTTCCTTCACTTTTAGAAAACTGGGATGCAAATAATGCCTCTTCGACACTAGGAGTTTTATGGTTGGCTTCATTATTACATGAGGATTTATATAGTAAAAGTAAGTTTATGGATGAATGTAGATATTTCTATAAGACCTTCTTTAATTTAGATGTAACAGAGGAAATGCTTGGAATTTAGGTAAAGGAAGTGGTATTTTGACTAAGAGAATAATCAGTTTAATTATAATATTGGTAGTATTATTTATGTTATCACTTTTAATTGGTAGATATGATTTATCCTTAAAGGATATATTTAATATTCTTATTGGTCAAAATGCTACAGATATCCAAAAGGGCGTATTTTTAAATATTAGATTACCTAGAACTATTTTTGTTTTGATTGCCGGGTGTGCTTTAAGCCTTTCAGGTTTTATCTATCAGGCTATTTTTAGAAATCCTTTGGCCTCAGGTGACATATTGGGCGTTTCTAGTGGGGCAGCTGTTGGGGCAATAATAGGTATCTTGTTTTTTAATTCTTCACCTTGGGCAATTCAAATTTTAGCTTTTGTTTTTGGTATAATTGTCGTATTAATAGCTATCTGCCTAACTAAATTTATGAAAGGTTCTAAGCTTTATAATCTAGTTATATCAGGTATAATTTTGGGTGCCCTATGTAATGGAGTGATAATGTATTTAAAATATATTGCTGATCCTCAAAGACAGCTTGCCAGTATAGATTATTGGCTTATGGGTAGCTTTCATAGTGTTGTTTGGTTAGATGTAATTAGTATGTGCTGTATTGTAATACCGGCTTTAGTTATTTTATTAATTCTTCATAAGCAAATCAGTATTTTGACATTATCTGATGATGAGGCGACATCGTTAGGTGTAAATGTTAAGTATATGCGTTTTTTTATAATTATTCTAAGTACTTTAATAATTTGTTGTATAGTAAGTATAGTAGGTATTATTTCTTGGATAGGCTTAATAGTGCCACATCTAGCAAGAGTATTTTTTAAAGGATCATTCAAACAAACCTTAATTTATAGCATATTAATGGGTGGAATAATCCTATTGGCTGCTGATTTAGTTTGTAAAAGTATAAGCCAAACAGAGGTTCCGATTAGTGTTTTAACATCTGTTCTTGGGGCATTAGCCTTGATTGTTTTTATGATAAAAAGGAGGATAGTATGCCAATTGAAATCAGTGATTTGAATTTTTCCTATCATAAAGAAAGTATTTTACAAAATATAAACTTGATTATTCCTGATAATAAAATAGTTGCTTTAGTTGGCTTAAACGGTCAAGGTAAATCAACTATTATTAAGCTTATTATAGGATTTCTTAAGCCCCAAAAAGGCAGTATTAAGATTGATGGAATAAATTTAGAAAAGATTTCTTCTCATAGTAAAGCGAAAATAATGGCTTATGTTCCTCAAAAAATGGAAATTGGCTATCGCTTTAATGTCTCTGAATTTATTAAACTTGGAGCTACATTTCTAAATTTAACAACTACAAAGTTAAATTCACGATTAAATGAGGTTCTTACAAAGCTTAACATTAGCCATTTAGCTAATAGATATATTGATGAGCTATCAGGCGGAGAACTAAGACTTATATATTTAGCTAGGGCATTAATCCAAGATACAAAATGGTTAATTTTAGATGAGCCTACATCAAGCTTAGATTTTAAAAGGGAATATGAATTTTTAGATATTTTAAAAAAATCAGTAACTAATAAAAGCATTGTATTATCTATTCATAATCCTAAGCTTGCAATGGAATATGCTGATATTATTGTAGTTTTATCTAACAAACAAATAGTTAACATAATTAATACTGATGACCATAGGGCTTTATATGAAGCCTTTAGTGAGATATATTCAAAAGAATTTACCGACAAAATAATGATAAGGGAGGAATAAAATGCTCAAATATAAAAACTATGTAGTATGTGAAAGTTTAGAGGAGGCTTATAAGCTTAACCAAAATAAAAATAACTCTATTGTTGCTGGAAATGCCTTTTTAAAGATGAAGAATTCTATGAGAAACACATTAATTGATTTATCTAATTTAGGATTATCTTATATAGTAGAGGATGAATCAGAATTTAGAATTGGTGCTATGACAAGTCTAAGAGATTTACAACTAAATCAAGCAATTAATGAATTTACTAATTATGCAATTGATGATGCTTTAAAATGTATAGTAGGCGTTCAATTTCGTAATTGTGCAACAGTTGGTGGTTCTATATGGGGACGTTTTGGCTTTTCAGATGTTTTAACCATCTTTTTAGTTTTAGATTCATATGTAAGACTATATAAGGGTGGTGTCGTTTCGTTAAAGGATTTTGTTGATATGAAATATGATAGAGATATATTAATAGAAATCATTGTTAAAAAGAATAAGGCCAAAGTAGCATATGAATATTTTAGAAATCAAGCTACTGATTTTCCAGTTTTAACTTGTGCTATGAGTTTATGTGATAATAATCTAAATATTGCTGTAGGAGCTAGGCCTATGAAGGCTATGCTAGTTTCAACCAAATATGATGACCAAAATATAAGTAAGAGTCTAGATAAATTTGTTTTTTCAAGCAATATGCGGGCATCTAAAAATTATCGCTATGAATTATGTAAGGTCTTAATTAGTAGATGCTTAAAGAAAATAAAGGGTGAAAACTATGAAAATTAAACTATGGATAAATGAGAAGCTTTATGAAGATGATGTAAAAGTTGATATGCCATTATTAGAATATTTACGCTCTAAAGGATGTTATAGTGTAAAAAGAGGCTGTGAGACTTCAAATTGTGGGCTTTGTACAGTTTGGCTTGAAAAAAAACCAATATTATCATGTACCTATCCTTTAATAAGATGTAATAATAAACATATAACGACTTTAGAAGGATTACAGGATAAGGCTAAGGAGTTTGGAGAGTTTTTAGCTGATGAGGGAGCAGATCAATGTGGTTTTTGTAACACCGGCTTTATAATGAATGTTTTAGCTATGGTAGAGGAATTAGAAAATCCTCAAGAAGAAGAAATTAGAGCTTACCTTCAAGGCAATTTATGCCGTTGTACAGGATATATGGGCCAAATACGAGCCATTAAGAAATTTTTAGAATATAAGAAAGGGAGCCTTAAAATATGAAATATGTTAATAAGGGGATTAGAAAAAAGGATTCAATGTCTTTAGTAACAGGCAAACCTGTCTATACTGATGACTTAGTTATGAAGGATGCTCTTATAATAAAGCTTTTAAGAAGCCCTTATGCACATGCTATTATTACTGATATTAATATAGAAATTGCTTTAAAGGTTCCTCAGGTTGTTGCTATTTATACATATAAGGATGTTCCCAATAATCGTTTTACAATGGCTGGACAAACCTATCCAGAGCCAAGTCCTTATGATAGATTGATTTTAGATAAGCATTTAAGATATGTAGGTGATGTTGTTGCAATAGTAGCAGCTGAAAGTGAAGATGCTGTTGATAAGGCTTTAAAATTAATTAAAGTAAAATATGAAATACTTACACCGCTTTTAGATTTTACTAAGGCTTTGGATAATGAAATTATTATTCATCCAGAGGATAATTGGAAAGCCTTATGTGAGGTTGGAGCTGATAATCATAGAAATTTATGTGCTAGTGATTCTACTAGTGAAGGTGATATAGCCAAGGCCTTTAATGAAAGTGATGTCATCCTAACAAGAACTTACCATACTAAGGCAAATCAGCAGGCCACTATGGAAACATTTAGAGCCTTTGCATATAAGGACATTTATGGAAGACTAAATGTAGTATCATCCACACAGGTTACATTCCATGTTAGAAGAATTTTATCAAATGCTCTTGGAATACCAAAAGCTCAAATCAATGTCATTAAGCCCAGAATTGGTGGTGGCTTTGGCTCTAAGCAAACTGCAGTTTGTGAGGTATATCCAGCCTTTGTTACTTTAATGACAGGTCGACCTAGCAAAATTGTTTTCTCTAGAGAAGAAAATCAAATTGCCTCATCTCCACGTCATGAGATGAAGATAACTATCAAAATTGGTGCTACTAAAGACGGTCATATTAAGGCTATTGACCTATATACACTATCTAATACGGGTGCTTATGGTGAGCATGGTCCAACTACCGTAGGCTTATCTGGACATAAATCAATACCATTATATAGTAAAATAGAGGCTTTTAAATTCTCATATGATGTTGTTTATACCAATGTAATGTCAGCTGGGGCTTATCGTGGCTATGGTGCAACTCAAGGTATCTTTGCCTTGGAGTCCATAATTGATGAATTAGCAGCAAAATTAAATATTAATCCAATCGTGTTAAGACAAATTAATATGACATCTCAGGGGGATGTAATGAAGGCTTATTATAATGAAACAGCCAATAGTTGTGCCCTAGATAAATGCTTAAATAAATGTATAGAAATGATGGATTGGAATAGCAAATACCCTAGAGTTGTTATAAATAATCATAAGGTTAGAGGCGTAGGCTGTGCTTTAGCTATGCAGGGCTCATCAATTTCTAATGTTGATGTGGCTTCAGTAGCCATTAAGGTAAATGATGATGGTTTTTATAGCTTAATGATTGGTGCCTCTGATATGGGTACAGGTTGTGATACTATATTAGCACAAATGGCGGCAGATTGTCTGTTATGCGATGTCGATGATATTGTAGTTTATGGTGTTAATACAGATACATCTCCATATGATTCTGGTTCATATGCCTCTTCAACAACCTATTTAACAGGTATGGCAGTAGTTAAAACATGTCAAAAGCTTATTAAGCAAATTAAAGATTACGCTGCTATAATACTAAATGCAAATTTAGATGATTTAGATTTTAATGGTAGGATTATAAAAGATTTAAAATCTAACAACTTTATCACATTAAAGGATTTAGCCAATATGGCAATGTGCAATAATAACAATTCCTTATATGCTTGTGAAAGTCATTCTTCCAAGGTATCACCACCACCATTTATGGTTGGTATGGCAGAGGTAGAGGTTGATTTAGAAACTGGTAAAATTGATATGATTAATTATAAGGCAGTAGTAGATTGTGGTACTGTTATTAATCCTAATTTAGCTAGAATTCAAACTGAAGGAGGAATAGTACAAGGAATTGGAATGGCTTTATTTGAAGATGTTTTATATACTAAGGATGGTAAGGTTAAAACTAATTCTTTTATGCAGTATAAAATTCCTACAAGACAGGATATAGGTCAAATTGAGGTTGATTTTGAAAGCTCATACGAACCTACAGGACCATTTGGGGCAAAATCTATTGGAGAGATAGTAATTAACACACCATCTCCAGCTATTGCCAATGCCATTTATAATGCTTGCAATGTTAGAATAAGAGAGCTTCCTATTACTCCTGAAAAGGTCTTTATGGAGTTAAAAAAGGCAAATGAATAAAATAAGTATTATAATTCTTGCCTCAGGTAGTTCGAAAAGGTTTAATGGTAATAAGCTATTATATCCTATAAATGGTAAGCCAATGATTGAGTGGTCATTAATAAATGCCACTTTGTTAAAGGAAAGGCTTTCGATTATTGACGAGGTTGTGGTAGTTTCTAAATATGATGAAATTTTAAAACTAACTCAAAAGTATAATTTAAAATACATCAATAATTTTAATAGTAATGAAGGTATTACAGCTTCAATTCATTTAGGAGTTTTACATTCTAAAAATCATAATGACTTTATGTTTATGGTTGGTGATGAGCCATATTTAAGGTTTGAAACATTACTTAATTTTATAAATGGTTATTTAAAAAGTAATCTACCTTTAGCATGTTTATGTGATGAAGATTTAAATACCTCTAATCCCTGTATTTTTAGCTATGACTATAAAGATGATTTACTTAAGCTTAGTTCTGATCGGGGAGGAAAAACTATCATATTAAAAAATATGGATAAGGTTTATTTACATAAAACGTCAAAAAATGAGCTTATAGATATAGATTATTTAATTAAATAGAGTTATAATCAATTGAAAAATAAGGGGTATAATTATGAAGGAAATAGAAATTGAAATTCAAAAAAGAGGCAAAATTTTACCTGGTAATGTGTTAAAGGTTAATTCTTTTTTAAATCATCAACTAGATCCTGTCTTTTTAGATAAAATGGCAGATCAGTGGTACAATCTTTTTAAAAATGATAATGTAACAAAAATAATTACTATTGAAGCATCTGGTATAGCTTTAGCGGTGTTAACAGGACTAAAGTTTAAGGTGCCTGTCATTTTTGCTAAAAAAAGTGAATCTTCTAATATTGGTAAAACCTATAAATCATTAATATATTCTTATACAAGACATCAATCATTTGTTATAAATATTGAAAAAGAATTTTTAACTAGTGATGATAGAGTCTTAATTATAGATGATTTTTTAGCCAACGGAAGTGCCACCTTAGGTATGATTGATATTATAAATCAAGCTAATGCCCACTTAGTAGGTGTTGGTATTGCCATTGAAAAGGGATTTCAAGAGGGTGGAAAAATCTTAAGAGACAAGAAAATAAGAGTTGAGTCTTTAGCAATTATAGATTCCATGGATGATGAGGCTAAAAAAATTCATTTTAAAGAAATGGAAAAAGTAGTGGATTAGATTTTCTAATGCACTACTTTTTATTAATAGAATATTTTTATAAAATTTGTTATAATCTCAATAAGAGGTAGAAAATATGGATAAAGAAATGATATTAAAAAGCCATTTAGCTATATGGGATAAACTAACCCAAGAAGAAAGAAAAATGATTATTGATGGGTCAGTAATTAATAAATTTGAAAAATCAACTATGGTTTATAAAAATGAGAGTAATTGCAAGGGAATAATGATAATTTTATCAGGTCAGTTAAGAGTTTATTTAATGTCTGATGAAGGTAGAGAGGTTACATTATAT
>DVKU01000159.1 GCA_018715825.1 Candidatus Avacholeplasma faecigallinarum | reverse complement strand
GTTTTTCCATAACAATTATTTACATTCTATCACCTAACCACATATTTTTAGTTATTTTCATATCTATAATTTTTACATTTGTACTAGGTAAAAATAAGGAGGAATTTCGTTAAAAATTCCTCGTTTTTGGTCTTTTTTTTAGTTGATTTTATGCTATTTTAGATCTAGTAATGTGATAGACTCAACATGTGATGTTCTACTAAATAAATCTACAGGGGTAACTTCTTGTAGGATATAGCCATTTTTTTCTAATATGTCTATATCTCTAGAGGCTGTAGCTATATCACAGGAGATGTAAACTATTTTAGGGATTTTCATAGAAATAACTGTGTTTAAGAAGTTAATATCACAGCCTTTTCTAGGAGGATCAAAGAAGATTACATCTATTTTTTCTTTATTAACTAGCTTTGTTATTTCTTCTTCGCATTTCCCTAAAATGAAGGTAGCATTAGATATGTTATTAAGCTCTTTATTTTTATTGGCGTTATTTATAGCGTCACTAACTACTTCTATAGCGTAAACCTTATTTACTTTTTTAGCTATATTTAGTGTAATACTTCCCATTCCACAATAGGCATCAATAACATTCATGTTAGGTTGTAGGTCAGCCATTCTTATAGCCTCACTATATAGTTTTTCACATTGATCGTGGTTAACCTGCATAAATGATGATGGAGATACCTCAAATTTAATGCCTAGTATATCTTCAGTTATTGTCTTATCACCATATAGTAGTTTAAAGTCATTAGATAAAATAACGTTTGTTTTTAAAGGGTTTATATTTAAATAAATAGATTTAATTTCTTTTATTTCAGCTGTTAAGATTTCTACAAGTCTAGTGAAATCATAGGAAGCTGTAGAAACTAAAACAACCATATAGGAATTATCCTTAGTATGACGAATCATAACCTCTCTAAATAAACCCTTATGGGCTATTTCATCATATATTGAGATATTAAAAAGACTTAAATAACCTCTTATAAGCTTTAGAATCTTATTATCAATATCTGAAGAAATGATACACTCATTCATTGGTATTACCTTATGAGTTTTTTTCTCATAAAAGCCATATATTACATCACCATCACTATCCTTATGAAAGGGAACCATTACCTTGTTACGATAGCCATAAATATTGTTAGATTTGATGATGCTGTTGAATTTGACATCTTTACGTTTTTTTAAGGTTTGATATACCTTATTAGCTTTAATATTTAGTTCACTTTGATAATCCATATGCATTAAATCACAGCCACCACATAAACCATAGAATTTACATTTAGGTTTAACTCTATTAATAGATGGGGATAAAATCCTAACAGCTTCAGCGAAGGCATATTTTTTATGAATGTTGATGATTTTTATAATAGCCTCCTCATCCTTCATTGCTCCTATTACAAATACTACGATATTATCAATATGGCAAACACCATTACCCATTACATCGTAATCACTAATTTTAACCTTATATGTTTTATTAAGCTCCATAAAATCTCCTACCTATATTTTTTAGCCAAGCCACCCTCTGATGTTTCTCTATAGCGATATGATAAATCCTTACCAGTATCTAGCATTGTTTCAACAACTAAATCAAAGGAAATTTTTGAATCACCATTATTTAAATAGGAGGAAAGCTTACTAGCATCAATTGCTCTTAGGGCTGCCACAGCATTTCTTTCAATGCATGGAATTTGAACATAGCCCTCAATAGGATCACAGGTTAAGCCTAGATGATGTTCTAAGGCGATTTCACTTGCTGATTCAATTTGATCTATGCTTCCACCCATAAGCTCAGATAAAAAGGCTGCAGCCATCGAACAGGCAGTACCAACCTCAGCCTGACAGCCAGCCTCGGCACCTGATATTGAACCATTTTGCTTAACTAAATTGCCAATTAAGCCAGCTGTTTTTAAGGCATTAATTATTTCCTTATGAGAATATAAATTTAAATCCTCAGCATAACACAAACAAGCTGGTAGTACACCAGAGGCTCCACAGGTAGGGGCAGTTACAATTTCACCGCCACTAGCATTTTCCTCACTTACAGCGTAAGCATAGGCAACTGTCTTACGTCTTTCTATTTCTGTTTTATCTGTTTCTTTACTATTTTGATAATAAATATAATTGGCTTTACGCTTAATTTGAAGCTTTCCTGGAAGAATTCCTGTTGTTTGAAGTCCTCTTTCAACAGACTTTTTCATAGTATTATAAATTTCTTCCATATAATCATTGAAGGTATCATTTTCTATTTTATCAACATATTCATATAAACGTAATTTATAATCCTTACAATATTGAGAGATTTCTTTGAATTTGTTTAGAGGATAGATATCATCGCACACTCTTTTAGGAGTTCCCTCGATTTCAATGGCCCCACCACCTACCGAATAAACACGCATTTGGCCTATTATCTTTCCATCCTTATAGCCTATAAAATCCATAGTATTAGGATGTGGTGAATTATAATCTACATCAAATTCTACCCTACATACTTTAGGCATTAAGGTTTTTTCTATAATATAATCTGTTAAATGCCCTTTACCAGTTAAGGCTAATGAGCCGTATAACTTAACAACTATTTCATCACAATCACTATATCTTCTAATAAATTCCTTAGAAGCATTAAGTGGACCTATAGTATGTGATGATGATGGACCATTACCTATTTTAAATAATTCTCTAATTGAAAACATAATAACCTCCTATTTTGAAGCCTTTAGCTCTAAAATCGCATCACGAATTTGGGCGGCAGCCTCAAAATTTAAATCCTTAGCGTATGCACGCATTTGTTGTTCTAAATCATCTATTAATAACATTTTTTCTTCTTTAGTCATCTTTTGTGATTTAACCTTATTAGTATGAGAAAGCTCTTCTACGCTCTTCATTGTAATAGATTTTGGGATTTCCTTTATAATTGTTTTTGGTATAATGTTGTGCTTTTGATTATATTCCATTTGAATTTCTCTTCTTCTTTTAGTTTCATCTATTGCCTCTTGCATAGATGGTGAAATAGTATCAGCATACATTATTACCTTACCATTTGCATTTCTTGCCGCACGACCAATCGTTTGAATTAAAGATCTAGTAGAACGTAGGAAGCCCTGCTTATCACTATCTAAAATACAAACAAGAGAAACCTCGGGAAGGTCAAGTCCTTCTCTTAATAGATTAATACCAACCAGTACATCAAACTTACCCATTCGAAGATTCTTTAAAATTTCTAATCTTTCTAAGGATTTAACCTCAGAATGTAAATAGGCTACCTTAAGGCCCATCTTTTTTAAATAATCAGTTAAATCCTCGCTCATCTTAATAGTAAGAGTTGTAATTAATACACGTTCATTTAAATCAATTCTTTTTAAGATTTCGGCATAAATATCATCAACCTGACCAATGGTTGGTCTAACCTCAATTATAGGATCTAACAATCCTGTCGGTCTAATAATTTGCTCAACAATAGGATATTTAAGCTCATAATCACCTGGTGTTGCTGAAACAAATAAAACATCATTTAATTTCTTTTCAAACTCATCGAACTTTAATGGTCTATTGTCTAAGGCTGATGGCAGTCTAAAGCCATAATTTACTAAAGTTTCCTTTCTTGAACGGTCGCCATTATACATACCTCTAACCTGAGGAATTGTAACATGAGATTCATCTATAATTATAAGAAAATCTTTGGGGAAGAAATCGATTAATGTAGCTGGAGTTTCCCCTTCATTTCTTAAGGATAAATGCCTTGAATAATTTTCTACTCCACTACAAAAACCTGTTTGCTCTAGCATTTCAATATCGTATTTAGTCCTTTGTTCAATACGCTCAGCCTCTAAAAGCTTGCCTTCTTGAATAAACTTTTTATGAACACTTTTAAGCTCCTCTTTAATTCTTCTTATTGCCTCGGCTAGCTTATCCTTATTAGTAACGAAGTGGGTAGCCGCAAATATATTGGCAAATTTTACATCGTCAATGGCCATTCCGGTTGTCACATCAAAGGTTCTAATTCGATCAATCTCATCATCAAAAAATTCCACTCTTATCCCCTTTGAATGCTCTGATACGGGAATTATTTCTAAGACATCACCACGAACTCTAAAGCTTCCACGTTTAAAATCAAAATCATTACGCTCAAATTGCATATCAATTAGAGTTTGATATAGCTTTTTTCTATTATAGTTTTCCCCAACTCTAATATTTAGCATACTATTTTTATAATCCTCAGGATCACCAATTCCATATATACAAGATACTGATGCTACCACGATGGTATCCTTATAATCCATTAAGGCAGCTGTAGCACTATGACGAAGCTCATCTATTTCCTCATTAATTCTTGAATCCTTTTCAATATAGGTATCACTTGAAACAACATACGCCTCAGGCTGATAATAATCATAATAAGAAATAAAAAATTCAACATGATTTTTAGGAAAAAATTCCTTAATCTCATTATACAATTGACCAGCAAGGGTTTTGTTATGTGCTAAAACTAGGGTTGGCTTATTTAAACTTTTAATGACATTACACATAGTAAAGGTTTTTCCTGTACCAGTGGCTCCTAATAAAACCTGTTTTTTTACACCGTTATTGAAATTATTTACTATTTGTTCAATAGCCTTAGGCTGATCGCCTGTCGGACTATATTTAGAATTAAGCTCAAATTTCATTTTATCACCAACCTTATATCCTTTAATATTATATATTATTTTATTAAACAAATCTATAAATACATTTTTTTATAATAAAAATAAAACCAGTAAAAAACTGGTTTTAGTGATCAAATTCATCGTATTTACAATATTCATCTGTTGTTATACTTTGGCAAATATTTTCTAAATGGTCTCCCATTCTTTCTATATTAGATAAAATCTCCACATACCTCTCAGTATTGATAAATGAGCATAGACCATTATTAACTCTATGAACATGACGCTCATGTAAAACATCCTGAAGCTTATCAATTTGATCTTCAAACTTAGAAGCCTCTACTGCCTCTTGAGATGACCATTTTTCAATCGCCTCAATAGTTTTATCAGTCATCTTCATTAATACATCAAAGATTTGCTCTAAATCCTGAGTTCCATCATCTGATAGGTGCATGTTTTTTTCATAACGTTCTTTAAAAAACTCTAATAGATTAGTACAATGATCTCCAACTCTTTCTAAATCCTTAATTTGATCTAAATACTTAGATAAAAATTTAGAGGAATCCTTACTCAAATCGACAATTGTAAGCTTAATCAAATAATCATGAATTCGCTTATCTAAAACATTTATATCTCTTTCTAAAGCCTCACCATTAGCCAAGATAGAATCATCTCTAACAAAGGCATAGCCTTTAGTAATATGAACATAGGTTCTAACCTTACTAGCCATATAATCAACTGCTCTTTTTACAAATGATAAAGCTAAGATGGAAGACTTTTCAATTAAAGAATAATCTAATAATTCATCAATAATTTTATCCTCAGGAATTTCCTTATCTTTAATAACCTTAGTAGCAACCCAAACCATCTGCTTGATAAAGAAAAACAAAATAAAGGTAGTAGCTAAATTAAATATCATATGGGCTATAGCCAAGGTCATCTTAGGTGGTTCACCATTAGGACCAAATAAGCCCGATAACAAATTATCTTGAATTAACAGCACGAGCTTAGAATAAGGTATCAATAATATCATGAACAGCAAGGCCCCAATAACATTAAACAAGGTATGAACAAAGGCCGTCCTTTTAGCTTCAGTTCCACCACCAACACAAGCAAAACAAGCAGTTATGGTGGTACCTATATTACAGCCTAATAAAATAGGAATAGCACCTATTAAGGCAATTGCACCTTGTCCATATAGTGTTTGCAAAATAGAAATTGTGGCAGATGATGATTGAACCACAGCTGTTATTGCTGTTCCTATAAATAAGCCTAAAATAGGATTAGATGCTAAAAAGGTAAATAATTTACTAGTTGGCTCCTCGTAAGCCTTTAAAATAGATTTTAAAGAATCACCC
>DVKU01000158.1 GCA_018715825.1 Candidatus Avacholeplasma faecigallinarum | reverse complement strand
GCTTTATATTACTTGATGATCCAACAATTTATAATAATGATTTTTCTACATATAACTTTATAAATAATCCTAAATTATTTTTTAAAGAGGAAATAGAAATTATTATATATGAGGAATATTTTATTGGAAATGCCTCTTTAACTTTTATATCACAAAAGTATAATTTAAAATATAGTATTTTATATCAGAAAAAAAAGCAGATGCTTCAAAGACTAAAAAAAATGTTGACTAATTAGAAAAAGTGGTTTAAAATTACTTTGGAGCCTATTAAAGGTTTTTTATTTTTCGTTAGAATGGAGTTGAGGAATGTGCGTACAAAGGTTATATTAGTATGTGAGGAATGCCTAAGCAGAAATTATACAACGACAAAAAATCCTCAAAAGAATACAGAAAGAATTGAAATGAAGAAGTATTGTAAGACTTGCAATAAATATACAATTCATAAAGAAACAAGATAAGGAGATTAAAAAAATGGAAGAAAATAAGAATGTCACTGAAAATGCTGAACTTCAAAGTCAACTAGACCAAAAGAAGATATCTCACACAAAGGAAGAGGTTCAAGAAAAGGTTGAAAAGCAAATTAAAAAGAATAAGGCTAAGTTTGAAGGAAAATCTAGAATTGTAGAGTACCTTAAGACTGAGCATAAATGGGAAAATTATTTATTTTTAGCTGTTTCAGTAATTACATTATTAATTGGTGTATTGATGCTTACAGGTGCTTTAGTAGTTAAAAATAATTTCCCAGTTATTGGTGATTTCCCTGATGTATTTGCTTGGATTTTAGTTGTTTTAGCTTCAATTGGTACAATTTATGCTTTATATCCTTTCTTTAAGCCAGCTTTCCCTGAAATTAAAAAAATTAGTTGGTTACCTTGGTTAAAGTTTATTGGTAATTCTATTAGAGTTTTCTTGTTTTTAATTATATTTGCGTTATTATTTTTATTATACGATTCATTTATTACGCAAATTCTTGATAGGATCTTATAAGGTAGGCGATAAAGATGAAAAGATGGTATGTTGCTACAACTTATTCTGGCTTTGAAAATTCAGTTAAGCAGGACTTAGAGCGTCGTATGGAATCTATGAATATGACTGATAAAATATATCAGGTATTAGTTCCAGAGGAAATAGTTGAGGTTACTGATAAAAAGGGTAAGAAAAAACAAAAGGTTAATAAAATGTTTCCAGGCTATGTTTTTATTGAAATGGAAGTAGATAATTCTATGGATATGGATGAAAAAGCATGGTTTATGGTTCGTAATACACCAAAGGTTACTGGATTCTTAGGTTCATCTGGTGGTGGTACTAAGCCTGTTCCTATTTCCACTAAGGAGATGGATGATATTTTAAGAAAGCTTGGAATGATAACTAAGCCTAAGTTTGATATTCAAGTAGGAGATAAGGCTCAAATTATTGAAGGCTCATTTAATGGCTTTTTTGGTGAAGTTTCTAACGTTAATGAGGAACGTCAAATCGTTACTATTTTAGTAGAAATGTTTGGCGGACGTTCTACTCCAATGGAGTTTCCATTTTCTCAAGTTAAAAAGATTTAATGCAGTTTACTGCATTTTCTTTTTTTTATTTAAATATTTTGTTTTTATTCTTGACACTAATTTTTATATTTGTTATAATCTAAAAGCATGTGTATAAATGTACACGGGAGTGGGAGGACCATAAGGTCTGATAGACCACATCATTGAAAGAAGGAGGAAACGATTATGGCTAAGAAAGTTGTAAAGGTTGTTAAGTTACAAATTGCAGCCGGCAAAGCTAATCCAGCTCCACCAGTGGGTCCAGCATTAGGACAAGCAGGTGTAAATATTCCAGGCTTTTGTTCTCAATTCAATGAAAAAACAAAGGATAAAATGGGATATACATTGCCAGTAGTTATCTCAGTTTATGAGGACCGTTCATTTACATTCGTTGTAAAAACTCCACCAGCTTCTGATTTATTAAAGAAGGCTGCAGGAATTGAAAAGGGTTCTGAAAATTCTAAGAAGCACACTGTTGCAAAAATTTCTAGACAAAAAGCAAGAGAAATTGCAGAGATGAAGATGCCTGATTTAAACGCTAACGACGTTGAGGCAGCAACTAATATCATCGCAGGTACTGCCAGAAACATGGGTATCATTGTCGAAGATTAATTTCAGGTTGTTTATAACAGCCTAAACTTGTGGGAGGAATTCCCGCTTATACCACATTTTAGGAGGATAAATATGAAGAGAGGAAAAAAATACGTTGAAGCAGCTAAGCTTGTAGATGGTAGCAAGGTTTATCCTGCACTTGAGGCTTTAGATTTAGCTTGCAAGACTTCTACTAGCAAGTTTGATGCATCTGTAGATGTAGCATTCCGCTTAAATATTGATCCACGTAAAGCTGAACAAAACATTCGTGGAGCTATCGTGTTACCAAATGGTACAGGTAAGACTCGCAAGGTTTTAGTTATTTGTCGTGGAGCAAAGCAACAAGAAGCTACTGAGGCTGGTGCTGATTATGTTGGTGAAGCAGAAATCATCAATAAGATTCAACAAGGCTGGTTTGACTTTGACGTTATCGTAGCTACACCAGATATGATGGGCCAATTAGGTAAGTTAGGTCGTATATTAGGACCTAAAGGTTTAATGCCAAACCCTAAGACTGGAACAGTTACTATGAACGTTGCACAAGCAGTAAAAGAAATTAAAGCAGGAAAGGTAGAATACCGTCCTGATAAGGTTGGTAACATTCAAATGACAATCGGTAAGGTTTCATTTGGTGCTGACAAACTTAAAGAAAACCTTAAGGCAGTTTATGATGCACTAATGAAGGTACGTCCTTCAACTATTAAAGGCGGATATATTAAAAATATTTCTGTTGCATCTACAATGGGCCCTGGTATTAAGGTTGAAGCTGATTCTATTTCAAAGTAATTAAATAATTACCGAAGACAGTAGGTGGGTTTTAACCCTTAATTTCTACCGAGGAAATAAATGAAGGATATTAATCTTCTTTTACCCCTTGGTAGAAGAAGATTTTTTCATTATACAAAACGGAGGTGTACAAATGAAAGAGAGTATCGTTAATAAGCAAAACGAAGTAGAAGTAGTTTCTGAGAAAATGAAGAATTCTGCTGCAGTTGTAGCTTTCAAATATCAAGGCTTAACTGTAGAAGCTTTCCAAGCATTACGTAAAGAAATGCGTCAAAACGGTTGCGAAATTAGTGTATTAAAGAACAACATTTCAGCTCGTGCTGCTAAAGCATGTGGTTATGATGAACTTTGTGATGCGTTCGTAGGTCCTATCGCAGTTGCTTTCTCACAAAGCGATGTTGTTGCTCCAGCAAAATTATTATTTAAGGCTGCTGGTATGGAAAATAGTAAAGTTGAAGTTGTTAAGGGTGTTGTTGATGGCGATGTTTATAATTTCGATCAATTAAAGACATTATCACAATTACCTTCATACGAAACATTATTAACTCAATTAGCTGCTGGTATGTTAGGTACAGTAAGCCAATTAGCTATTGGATTAAATATGTTAGTTGAAAAAGGACAAGAAGCCTAATTAAAAATTAAATTTAAAGTGGAGGAAAATAAAAATGGCTAAATTAACTAAAGAAGTATTTATTGAATCATTAAAAGAAATGACTATTCTTGAAATTAAAGAATTAGTAGATGCAATGAAGGAAGAATTCGGAATTGATCCAACTGCAGTTGCTGCTGCTCCTGCTGCTGGTGCTGCTGGTGCTGCTGCTG
>DVKU01000157.1 GCA_018715825.1 Candidatus Avacholeplasma faecigallinarum | reverse complement strand
CTGTGACATAAGTACTTTTACCAAGTTCAAATACGAACAGCGCGGTACGCAAATGGGTTCCAGTGTCCGGTATAACCGAACTCTGGAACCCTATTTGCGCTCGCGGGGGCGTGAAAACGAAGTCATAAATGACTTCTGTCACTCTCCCTTTAGTTTTCTTTAATTATAAAAGTTCTTACCGGTGATTCAGCTACTTCAAGTTCTACTAACTTACACCCAACTGATCCTAAATTGGCACTGATCGCTCTATATAAAAGCCTAGTTAAATTTTCTAAAGTCGGCACGATATTTTTGAATGCTTCGAGTTCATTTAAATACTGATTGTTTAGCTGATTAAGGATTTGATTAATACTGTTTTCCATTATTTCAAATGCAGTAAATTTTTGGCTTTTAATAAAGCAGTTAATTTCAAAAGTATGTGGATGGATTGAAGAATCTTTACCATCTATAGTTACCATATGAGTTGCATTGAGGAAAAAAGTTAATCTGTATGTTTCATTTTCCATTTTATTTTAAAAATTCTCCTTAAATCTTTTCTAAATAATTTCTTGATTTTTTTCATTTCAGTACTAAAGGATTCAACTTTCCAAGCGGCAGGTTCAGTCATTGAATTAATGATCCCAATAAACTGAATAGTGCTACAAAACATATAATACAACGGTAAAGTTAAAAGTATATAAAACTTTGATACATAGTAATGACGTTCCTTCGGGAAAAAACGTAAATAATATTGAATATCAATAAAATTTAGCAAACAAATAAAGACATAGAGTAAATATAAAATTACAAAAGATATCAGAATTAATTTAAGAGAATACCCAAATGGAATTAAAACAAGAAATGCTGCCATCCAAATAATTCGTAAAAATAAAATGGTATGATCCATAATCAAACGACGAACAATAAAGTTTTTAAATATATTTTTCAGACTCAATTGTTTTTTATTCATGTAATAGTGAATTGCTTCTAATTCACCACGTTGCCATCGTTGCCTTTGAGTATATAATTTATCTAAATTATCAAGGGGTTCAACATAGAAAATTGCCTCAGGACATAAAGCAACTTTCCCTTTAAGTTGATAGCGAATTTGAAAAGTCATATCAATATCCTCGCCAACAGTTTGAATATTATATAGCTTTGTTTGAAGAAGTTTTTCCCGGCGAAAAGCTGAAAAAGCTCCTGACATTGTAAATAAGTGATTTTCTTGAGATTCAATTGCCCGACCAGCTAGAAAAGACTGGGCATATTCAAAGTATTCATTTTCTCTTAGGAACTTTAATAATGGACTCTTAGTTTTCATAATTGAGTCCTTTTGAGTAAGTATTGTGCCAGTTTGTGCATCAAGTGCAGGATCACTTTCAAATGCTCTAACAATGTTCATTAATGCATCTTTTTGCAGTTGCCCATCACTGTCTATATGAATAATATATTCACCATTTGAACGATAGATTGCAGAATTCAGTGCACGCGCTTTTCCTTTAGTAGTATCTATCCATTGCATAAATAATTGTTGAAATTCAAAATGGGCTCGACGATATTCACTAAAACTGCGGTCAGTACTTTGATTATTCGCCACAATAATACTAATTAAGTGATCTGGATAAGTTGAATCAGCAACCGAGCGAATACAACTATAAATAGTATCCTCAGAATTATATACCGGAATTATTAACGATATTCTTGGCAAATAATTTAATGTTCTCAACCCTTTCAACTTTCTTCCTGCTATCCCTAACGTAATAAAGCCATATAATGCTGGAAGAAATTCATAAATCAAAGGAAGTAGGAGCCAAGAAATCCAAAAACCAAGTTCAATGATCATTCCGGATAAAAACACTTATTTCATACTCCTTTCTCAAAAACTTTTAGACCACCCGCGAATAATTTGTGGTTTAGTAAACACTTGATAATACAATAATATAACTACCACATAAAAAATAACTCTTCCAATTATGGAATGGGCAATAAACAATGCATTAATCCCATAATAATCTAAGATAGTAATTGTTATTAATAATCGAACAATATTTGCAATTAATATCCAAATGAATCCCAAGAAACCAATTATTAGTTTTTCGCCATTTTCATATATTGGAAAGAAAGTTAACATACTTATAAAGGCAATTGTCTCTAACATGCCTGAGCATTCGTAATTAATAAATAATTCGGCATAATTATTACTTCCAATATTTATTAAAATTGAGCTCTGAGAAATATTAATTGAAAAGTTCTTCAAAATATATGAAATATACTTTAAAATTTCAGCAATAAATTTGGGCATGACTTGAGCAAAACAGATATTAGAAATAGAAGCTAAGATTATAAAAAGCCCGACACTTCCTAGCCAAAAATAATATGCTGATAACTTTGTCCGTTTTAATAATGTCAACAAATATAGCCAAATTATAACTGCAAAAAGCATTAAAATTTTCATCATATAATACACCAAATTATTTAAAATCCTAACCATTGTGGAAGTGTACTAACATCCCCATTAGCTATACTATCCCTATTTTTATTTAAAATTGTTAATTGAATATAACTTATTTGATTAGTATTTCTAGTTTGATTAATCTTATTTAATGGTATCTCAATTTCAATTTGTTGTCTCCTTCCATGTTTGTTTAAGTATCCTTTACCTAGTTTTTGATTTTCTTTTTTATAATCTAGAAGATAGGATATTTTATGAATCCCGTCACTTTTATTTAACTCTTGTAATTTGATTGTAGAACAATTCTGTTTTCCAAAATTGAGTTTATAATTTAAGGGTATTTTTTCATTACTTGTCGTCATTATATAGACATTATTATCTTGAGTTACCATCGAATACCTTAAGCTGCGATCCTTTAATATCGACTTATCTTTCCAATCTGAAAAATTGCCATCTATTTTTATAGTGCTGCTAGCTTTTATAGTTGGACTTAAAAGGACGGTAAATATCGTTATT
>DVKU01000156.1 GCA_018715825.1 Candidatus Avacholeplasma faecigallinarum | reverse complement strand
ATTAACATCACCTAAAGCCCTAGTTAATAAATCTCCAGATTGAAATCTTTCAAAAAAAGTAGCATCCTGCTTTAAAATGTTTTCCATATACCTAACTTGTAATGCATAATACAATGTTGTCGTCAATCTATTTTGACTTAACCTTTTAAAAGTTGAAACAATATAGATACCAAACATTGTAATTATAAATGGAATTAATATGGAATTTATTAAAAATTCAGCACTTAAATTATTCTCTTCTATGGCTTGACCTAATTTACCAGTTAAAATAGCTGGGATAAGATTGATCACTGTTAAAAGTAAACCAAAAAAAATTACAAATATGTATCTATACCAATTTTTTTTGATAAACCAACCCATACTCTTGATAAATTTAAACATTTTTCTCACATCCCATTTAAATTATAATGAAAAGCATTAAAATATTAAAGGAAAAAATCTCACAATAAAAAAGAGAAAATGGAACTAAAAAGCTCCATTTAGATTAATTTTGACGTTTTGATTTTAATAGCTCTATTTCCTCTTTATAACCTTCTAATTCATTAGGAGTTTCCAAATAAAATGGTAAATCCTTAAGCTTAGGATGATTAATTATTCTCACAATAGCATCAAGTCCAATAGTTCCTTGACCTATTTTTTCATGACGGTCCTTATTTGATGAAAATGGCATTTTAGAATCATTTAAATGAATTGCTTTTAATCTATCTAAACCTATTATTGCATCAAATTCATCCAAAACCTTATCAAGTGAATTAACTATATCATAACCAGCAGAATAAACATGACAGGTATCCAAGCAAACTCCTAATTTATCCTTAAGCTTTACCTTAGAAATAATAGCTTGAATTTCTTCAAAGCTTCTACCAACTTCACTACCTTTTCCAGCCATACATTCAAGTAAAACTGTAGTTTTCATATCTTCGTATAAAACTTGATTCAAAAGATTAGCTATCTGATCGATACCCACCTCAACACCTTGTCCAGTATGACTTCCAGGATGAAAATTATATAAGGCATTAGGGAAATGCTCTAGCATCACAATATCCTCTTTAAAGCAACGTAAAGCAAAGTCTCTAGTATCTGGATTACTTGAACAGGCATTTAAAGTATATGGAGCATGACACAACAAAACTTCAATTTGATTTTCTTTTGCATATTGCATAAAGTCATCAAAATCTTTTTGATTCCAAGCTTTAGCACGACCACCTTGAGGATTTCTAGAAAAATATTGAAATGTATTTCCTCCTAAAGATATTATGGTTTTACCAGCCTTAACAAAACCATCACTTATCGATAAATGACATCCAATTTTAAACATAATGTAAATCTCCTTTTTAATTTATCTACATTCTATCACAAAATTAAAACTATATCTATAACAAAATATAGAAAAAAAAGATGTTAAGGCCAACACCTTAACATCTTATAGTATAGTATATTACTTATTAGGATATTCCTTATTAGCTAAATCCATATAATGGTTATAACGCTTTTGAGCATCTTTTAAATTCCATTCAAGAAGCTCTTGAGCCTTTTCTGGATTAACCTTAACTAATTGAGCATAACGACCTTCATTCATTAGGAAGTCATGATACTTAGACCAATCTGGCTCTTTAGAGTCCATTGTAAATGGATTTTTGCCTTCTTTAGCTAAATCTGGATTATATCTAAATGTTGGCCAGTATCCACATTCAGTAGCCTTCTTAGCTTCCATTTGAGACATATATAATCCCTTCTTAATATTATGAGCAATACATGGTGCATAACAAATAATAATAGATGGACCATCATAAGCTTCAGCTTCTTTTAAAGCCTTAATAACTTGATTTTGATTATATCCATGAGAAATTGTAGCAACATATACATGTCCATAAGACATAGCAATTGAAGCCAAATCTTTCTTGAATGTAGGTTTTCCAGCTGCAGCAAACTTAGCAATAGCACCTGTACGGCTTGACTTAGAAGCTTGACCACCTGTATTAGAATAAACCTCAGTATCTACTACCAAAATATTAACATCTTGATTATTAGCGATAACATGGTCTAATCCACCATAGCCGATATCGTAAGCCCAACCATCACCACCGATAATCCATTGAGAAACCTTAACTAAATAATCCTTTAATGATAGAATTTCCTTAGCATAAGGAGCATCGATAGCTTCCATAGCTTTTACAATTTGTGGAGCTAATTCCTTTGTAATAGATCCAGACTTTCTATTTTCAATCCACTTTTGGCATAATTCTTTAGCCTCTTGTGGCATTGCATCCATATTTAAAGCCATAACAGTTTGTAATCTATCTCTTAAAGTTTCAACTGCCATTCTCATACCAAATCCAAACTCAGCGTTATCCTCAAATAATGAGTTAGCCCAAGCAGGACCATGTCCTTCCTTGTTTGTTGTATAAGGGCTTGATGGATAAGAGCCTGAATAAATTGATGTACAACCTGTTGCATTTGCAACCATCATACGATCACCAAATAATTGAGATACTGCCTTAACATAAGGAGTCTCACCACAACCACCACAAGCTCCTGAGAACTCAAATAAAGGTTGAGCAAATTGAACGTTTTTAGCATTAGCATTACCAGCTAATTCACTCTTATATGTTACATGATCTAAGAAGTATTGGGCAACAACCTCTTCCTTAGCCTCTTTAGATTGAGCCATAGTATGGCTAGTTAAAGCTGGAGTCTTTGCAATAGTACCATCAGGATTTTTAACAATAATACCATCAGCATTCTTCTTTGGTTTACCAGGACAAACTGTTAAACATACACCACAACCTGTACAATCTAATGTAGAAATTGATAGATGATATTTATAGCCCTTAAATCCTACTGCATCTAAGAATTGTGCACCCTCTGGAGCATTATTAACCTCTTCTTCAGTACATAAGAATGGACGAATACAAGCATGTGGACAAACGAATGCACATTGATTACATTGGATACAATTTTCAGAAGTCCATAGAGGAACATCTGTTGCAACACCACGTTTTTCGTAAGCAGCAGTTCCTTGAGGCATATGACAATCATCACCATATTTAGCAAATGCTGATAATGGTAATGTATCACCCTTAATTGAATTGATAACATCTGCAATTTCTCTTACGAATGCAGGACGAGACTTATCAACAGTCTTAACTTCATCCTTTAAATTAGCCCATTCAGGTTTAACTTCAACCTCAACAAGCTTAGAACCACCCATATCAATAGCTCTATGGTTTTGATCTACTAATTCTTGTCCTTTTCTTAAGTAAGTCTTAGTAGCAAATTCCTTCATATGTTGTTTTGCTTCTTCATAATCCATGATTTGTTCATTTAATTTGAAGAATGCAGATTGCATAATAGTATTAACACCTAAGCCTGGACGGAATCCACATTCTCTTGCGGCAGCGTTAGCAGCAATAATGTAGAATTTAGCATGCTTTTGAGCTAATATTCTCTTATAACTATTTGGTAATCTTTGTTCAATATGGTCTTTGTCTACAACTGTATTTAATAAGAATGTACCACCATCACGTAAGCCTGAAATCATATCAAACTTATCAAGATAAGCATCCAATGAGCAAGATACAAAGTGAGGTTGGTTAACTAAATAAGTTGAACGAATTGGCTTTTTAGAGAAACGTAGGTGTAATCTAGTTGAACCACCAGACTTTTTAGAGTCATATGCAGCATAGCTTTGAGAATAATACTCAGTATAATCACCAACGATTTTAGAAATATTCTTACAAGCACCAACTGTACCATCAGAACCTAAACCAAAGAATAATAATTCTGTAGTTGTAGGATCACAAACATCAATTGATGGTCCTAAAGGTAATGAAGTATGTTCAATATCATCATCAATACCAATTACGAAATGATCCTTAGGTTCATTTTGAGCTAAATTAGTATAAACAGCATTTACCATATCAGGAGTTGTATCCTTAGATGATAAACCATAACGACCACCAACAATTAATGGAGCATTCTTTTGACCATAATAAACTGATTGAATATCTAAGCATAATGGCTCATATAAAGAACCTTGTTCAATTGTTCTATCTAAAACAGCAATTTTCTTAACAGTTTTTGGCATAACAGCTAAGAACTTTTGAGTGTCAAAAGGACGATATAGATGTACCTTGACAATACCAACCTTTTCACCTCTAGCTGTTAAATAATCAATAACTTCCTCAGCACATTGAGTAACTGATCCCATAGCAACAATTACGCGCTCAGCATCACTAGCTCCATAGTAATCAAATGCTTTATATGTTCTACCAGTTACCTTACCGATTTCAGCCATATAGTGCTCTACAACATCAGCTACACCAGCATATTTTTTAGCTTGTAATTCTCTTGTTTGGAAATATACATCATCATTTTGTGCTGTACCACGTGTCTTAGGATGTGCTGGATTTAAAGCTCCTTGTCTAAACTTATTAACAGCATCACGATCTAATAACTTATCAAATACTTCATAATCAATTGGATGAATTGTATTTACTTCATGTGAAGTTCTAAATCCATCGAAGAAATGTAAGAAAGGTATACTTGTTTTAATAGCAGAAAGATGTGCTACACCTGCTAAGTCCATAACCTCTTGTACAGAACCTGAACATAGCATTGCAAAACCAGTTTGACGACATGCCATAACATCTTGATGATCACCAAAAATTGATAATGATTGTGCAGCAAGTGTACGTGCAGAAACATGAATTACTCCAGGTAAACATTCACCTGCAATTTTATACATATTAGGAATTTTTAGTAATAAACCCTGAGATGCAGTATATGTTGTAGTTAAAGCACCTGCTTGTAAAGAACCATGAACAGTTCCAGCAGCACCTCCCTCAGATTGCATTTCAACAACTCTTACAGGCATTCCAAATAAATTTTTCTTTCCTTGAGCAGCCCATTCATCTGTATATTCAGCCATTGGTGAAGATGGCGTAATAGGATAAATACCTGCTACTTCAGTAAAGGCATAAGATGAATATGCAGCTGCATAGTTACCATCTATAGCCATTCTTTTAATCTCTTTGCTCATTTTTTCCCTCCTAATGAGTTATATTATTTACCATTAATATTATAAAACTTTTAATTTAAATAATCAACAATGTTAAGTCTTAAAAAATGATAATAATTTCTATTTTTTTAATAATAGACATTACATTTTTTCAAACCTTTCAACATTGCTAACAAACACAATTGCCCCTCCAACAATTACATCCATCGGAAGAGATGAAGGATACATTGCATTAGAATACATTAATGAAGGCACCTTAACCACTCTTTTTTTACAATGATTTCTAATTATATCTAAACCTTTTTCCAATTTATTATCTTCAGTTCCTATTATTAGGGTAGTATTACCAACGGTTAAAAAGCCACCTGTTGATGATATTTTTGTAAATTGGAAACCATCTTTCATTAAAGCTTGACAAACGCTTTTAACATCTTTTTTATTTACAATTGCCATAATTAATTTCATATCCTAATCACCCCTTTATACTATAGTATCAAATTTTAGCTTTTTTTTCTACAAAAAATACATTTAAAAAAACCAAAAACACAAAAAAACGGAAAGTTAAATTATCTGTAGTAGCATATACAGCTATAAAATATTGATAGTACATACTGCTATAAGATATATGTAGTACTTTTTATTAGTTATAATTAGGGTTTAATGTAAGGGGAAGACGTATTTTCCCTTTTTTTGTATTATTAATAATTTGTTGTAACTTGACAAAGTGGCATGGGAAATGTGTGCCCCTGGTTTTTTCTTTATATTATTTTCTTGTGCTATTAATCTAATGAATAAAAAAGGAGCCTCCTTTTGTTATAATGAATGTGGCTAAACAACACTATAAGAAGGAGGCACATTTATGATGGAATACATCACATTAAAACGTCTAGGATTAGATCACTATAATATTGATATGACTAAATCATATGAATTATTTAATCCTGACACAAATAATCATACCATAGTTTTATATTTAAATAAAGAAAATAAGACTTATTGTCCTTATTGTAATTCCACTGAAATTAAATCTAAAGGTACTAGATCTATATCTTTTAATTATTCTATTAAT
>DVKU01000155.1 GCA_018715825.1 Candidatus Avacholeplasma faecigallinarum | reverse complement strand
CAGGATTTATTTAAATTATTAGAAACTGATAAAACAATTGAATATGGCCTAATTTTTAGAAATGTATTAAAGCAAGACTATGATGATAAATTTTTTATGCCATTAGACTTATATTATGGACCTATAGCGATGCTTTATTGTCGTTTTTATTTATCCTTTGATAATTATGATATTGATAAATTAATAGAAAAGAAAATTTCTAAATTAGATACTTTTAATCAAAAATACTTTTGTTTTATGTATTTATATATTATTATAATTAGTTTAAAGATGGATATTATGAATCAAAATATTGATAGTTATTTATATAGCGTGAAAAAAATAAGTAATTTCATAAAAAAATTTGGAGGCTATTTAAGATAGCCTCCTATTTTTTAAAGAAGTTTATTATATCATCCTTATAGGTTGTAATTATTGCATATGATGCAAATACTACTATTACGACTGCTAATATTACCAAGTTTTCAGTTGAATAAAAGAAAATTGTAAGAATTACTTGATATACCAAAATTGTAGAACAAATTATTTTAAAATTGTCTTTTAAAAATTGAATGAGATTTGACATTATATCACCATTATAATATATGCTATATAAAAATAAATATTATTTAAATAAAAACTTTATTATATAAATATAATAATATTGTCAATAAATTGACAAATTGAGCAAAAAGCTTTATAATAATAAAATGGAATTTATACGTTGGAGGATTAGAATATGCAAAAAATTTCACTTGAAGGCTTAGTTGGATTTTTAAAGGAGCAAGGATTTGTATTTCAAGGTAGTGAAATATATGGTGGCCTTGCCAATTCTTGGGATTATGGTCCCCTAGGTGTTGAACTTAAAAATAATATTAAGCAAGCTTGGTGGAATAAGTTTGTCAAGCAAAATAGATTAAATGTTGGACTAGATTCATCTATATTAATGAATAAGGAAGTATGGGTTGCTTCTGGTCATATTGGTTCATTTTCTGACCCATTAGTAGATTGTAAAAAATGTCATTCAAGATTTCGTGCTGATAAATTAGTTGAGGATCATTCTAAAGGTGCTATTAGTGGTGATGGAATGTCTAATGAAGAGCTTTTAAAATATTTAAAAGACAATAAGGTTGTTTGTCCAATTTGTGGAGCTCTAGATTATACTGAAATTCGTCAATTTAATTTAATGTTTAAAACTCATCAAGGAGTAATTGAGGATTCAAAAAATGAGGTATATTTAAGACCAGAAACTGCTCAGGGAATATTTATTAATTTTAAAAATGTTCAAAGAACAACTAGAAAAAAATTACCATTTGGAATTGGTCAAATAGGTAAGAGCTTTAGAAATGAAATTACTCCAGGTAATTTTATCTTTAGAACTCGTGAATTTGAGCAAATGGAATTGGAGTTCTTTTGTAAGCCAGGAACAGAATTAGAATGGTTTAGCTATTGGCGAAATTATTGTATGGATTTTTTAAAGCTTATAGGTGTTGATAAGGATAAGTTGCGTTTTAGAGATCATGAAAAGGAAGAACTATCTTTCTACTCTAATGCTACAACAGATATTGAGTTTGAATTCCCTTGGGGCTATGGAGAACTTTGGGGCATTGCAAGTAGAACTAATTATGACTTAAATGCTCATCAAACTCATTCTAAACAAAACTTAGAGTACCTAGATCCAGAGGATAATTCAAAATATTTACCATATGTTGTTGAACCATCAGTAGGTGTTGAGCGTATGCTTCTTAGTGTATTATTTAGTGCCTATGATGAAGAACAGCAAGCAAATGGTGATAAAAGAATTGTTTTAAGATTACATCCTGCTCTTGCTCCTTATAAGTTAGCTGTTTTGCCTTTAATTAAAAAGAATCATTCCGAAAAGGCAAATGAAATATATGATAAGCTTGTTAAGCATTTTAGTTGTGTTTATGATGAAACTGCCAATATTGGTAAAAGATATCGTAGACAGGATGCTATTGGTACACCTTATTGTATTACTGTTGATGATAATACTTTAAATAATAATACAGTAACTATTCGTAATCGTGATACTATGCAACAAGAAACAATTAAGGTTGATGACATTTTAGCCTATATTGAGGATAAATTAACTTTATAAACTTAAAAGGAGTGATATGATGGCTAGTAAACAAGATATATCACGCGTCATAGAATCGACTGATATAGTCGCTTTGGTGTCTGAATATGTTAATCTAGAGAAAAATGGCAAAAACTATAAAGGTCTTTGCCCATTTCATCACGAGGACACTCCTTCATTTATTGTAAATCAAGAAAAGAAAATAGCCCATTGCTTCGGATGTGGTGGCGGTGGCAATCCTATTTCTTTTTTAATGCAAATTGAAAATATAGATTTTAATACGGCTTTACAAAAATTGGCCAAAAGAAATGGAATAACTCTTAGTGAAGAGGTTCAAACTAAAGAATCTAATACTTTGACAAAATATTATAAAATAATGCAAATTGCCAAATCTTTTTACATAAAAAATTTAGAAAATACGGATTATGGCTTAAAAGCTTTGCAATATTTGCATAAAAGAGGCTTAGATGATGAAACTATAAAAGTGTTCGGTATTGGACTTGCACCAAATCAGATGGACTCACTATATCAAGTTTTAAAGGAATCAAACTTTTTAGAGTTGGATTGCTATGATGTTGGTTTGATTGATAAAAACGATAAAGGCTATTACGATTTTTTCATAAAAAGAATAATGTTTCCGATACATGATGAAAATTCAAATGTAATAGGCTTTAGTGCTAGGTACTTTGAACAAGATAAAAATCAGCCGAAGTATATTAATTCTAAAGAAGGAATTTTATTTAGAAAAGGCGAAGTTCTTTTCAACTTAAATCTTGCTAAAGGTGAGATTTTAAAGAAAAAACGTGTTATTTTGCATGAAGGACAAATGGATGTAATTGCCTCATATCGTAGTGGATTGAAGGAATCTATTTGTACAATGGGTACAGCTATATCCTTAAGACAGGCATTACTTTTAAAAAAATATACTACTAATGTAGTTATATGTTACGATGGCGACAAGGCTGGAATTAATGCTTCGTTGAAGGCTATTAAGATTTTTAAACAAGCTGGCTTTAATATTCAGTTAGTATTACTTCCAGATGGAATGGACCCTGATGAGTATGTTTTAAAATATGGAACTGATGCTTACTATAATTATTTTGAAAATAACAAATGTGATGCTTTAAAATATACTTTTAAACAGGCCATTCTAAATAAGGATTTAAGTGATGCACTAGTTGTTGATAATATTAAAAATCAAATTTTTGAACTGCTTAATCAAGAAAATAGTAGTACTAAGGAAGAAGAATATTTGGCTGAGCTTTCTAAGGTCTTAGGAAATAGTGTTGAGGCCATAAAAAATGATTATCAAAAATATTGTAATCTATATCCTACTAAAAATTATGTCGATAATTATGAATGGTTAGAAAAAAAAGAAGAAGATTTATCATCAAAATCAACTGTAGAATTCAATAATTACGAGATAAGGTTATTTATGTATGCTAAATCATCTAGAGAAAAGGCTATGTATATAGATCATTTTTTAAATGATAGATTTGAAGCAATCTCTAAAAAAAATATGGATATATGGATGTGCTTGATTAATGTCTATTATGAACGATATCAGGAATTTAACGAGGAAAAATTTGTCCAATTGCTAGATGAAGATTCAAAACTATATTACAGGTCAATCATTGAATATCTACATAATGACTCAACGCCTTATACAGATGAGGATTTGAACGCATGTTTAAAAAAGTTAGATGAGAAAAAGTATGATCGTAAAAATGAAAAAATAGATTTAAGTATAAAAAAGTCTTCAAACGCCGAGGAAATATTTGATCTTATTTTAAAAAAGTTTAAAAATAAAAAAATTAAAGAAGACCTAAAAAAAATGAGGAGGAAGTAAGATGGAATTTGATGTAGTATTAAAGGAATTATTAGAATTAGGAAAGAAAAATCAAGGCTTTATCTATTCAAAGGATATTTTAAAATACTGTAGTGAAGATAGTGATGAGTATGATGCCTTAGAAAAAGAACTATCTAAGGCTGAAATTGATATTCTTCCTAGCAGTGAGATAACTGATGATTTTGATTTGACTAGTAATGAAGAGCCTAATTTAAATGAAGTCGAAGAAATTGATGTTTCTACATTTGACCAGCTTCCTGCTTCAGTGAAGGTTGATGATCCTGTTCGTATGTATTTGAAGGAAATTGGTAATATTCAACTATTGAGCGTTGACGAAGAGACAGAATTAGCTAAAGAAGTAGTTGAAGGTCGTGAAGCTAAAGAAAAATTAGATAAAATTGAGGCCGACGATCAAAATACTGTTTCTGCAGAAGAATATGAGGCATTATTAGATATAACCGAGAAAGCTGAGGCTGCTAAGGATAAATTAGTTAATGCCAATCTACGTTTAGTTGTTTCTATTGCTAAAAGATATTTAGGTAGAGGCTTACAATTTCTTGATTTGATTCAAGAGGGTAATATGGGTTTAATTAAGGCTGTCGATAAATTCGATCATCATAAAGGCTTTAAATTTTCAACCTATGCAACTTGGTGGATTCGTCAAGCTATTACAAGAGCCGTTGCAGATCAAGCTAGAACAATAAGAATTCCTGTTCACATGGTTGAAACAATTAATAAATTAGTAAGAGTTCAACGTCAATTAGTTCAAGAATTATCTCGTGAGCCTACTCCAGAAGAGGTTGCTGAAAGAATGGATATTTCAGTTGAAAAGGTTCAACAAATTCAAAAAATTGCTCAAGAGCCTATTTCCTTAGAATCACCAGTTGGTGAAGAGGAGGATTCATCATTAGGTGATTTTATTTCTGATCCACATGCTTTAAATCCTTATGAATACACAGAAAAAATGAAGTTAAGAGAAGAACTTAATTCAGTATTAGCTACACTTACTGAACGTGAGGAACGAGTATTACGTCTTCGTTTTGGCTTGATTGATGGTAGACAAAGGACATTAGAAGAGGTTGGTAGAGAATTTAATGTTACTAGAGAGCGTATTAGACAAATTGAAGCTAAAGCCCTACGTAAATTAAAACATCCATCACGTAGTAGAAAATTGAAGGATTTTATGACTAAGCATTAATATGAATAGAATTGATTTATTAGCTAGTCTTTGTAAAGGAAGCAATATAGTTTGTGATGTAGGTTGTGATCATGGCTATGTATTAATAAAAGCAATTTTAGATTATAATGTTAGTAAAGGTATAGCATGTGATATTGCTGAAGAACCATTAAACATGGCTAAGAAAAATATCTCATATTATAATTTACATGATAAAATTAAGGTTTTGAAATCAGACGGTTTTAAAGAAGTTAATGATGATTTTGATTGTGCTATAATTGCTGGAATGGGAGGACATTTAATAGTTGATATCCTAAAATCTAGCCTTGACAAAATAAAAAATAAAAAATTAATTTTACAACCTAATAGTGATCGCGATAAGGTTCGATTCTTTTTAAGTCAAAATGGCTTTAAAATTATTGATGAATATTCGTTTACCGATCAAAAAAAATACTATGAAATAATAGTAGCAAGTGAGGGAATAGAATATCTTTCACGAAATGATTGTATATATGGACCTATATTGCAAAAGAAAAAAACAAATGACTTTATTATGCATTATCAAAATAAATTAATAATTCTAAAAAAAGCAATTACTAATATGAATGATAATATAGAAAAACAAAAATTAATTAGTGAAATAGCTGAAATTGCGGCAATTATTGAGAGGAAAGATAATGAATAAAAAATTTATATTAGATACACCTAATTACTATACTACGTATTTTATCGATAATAATCCACGTCCTACCATTGTGGTTAGTCCTGGAGGTGGATATGCCTATACCTCAGAAAGAGAAAGTGCTCCTGTAGCTGATATTTTTAATTCATATGGATATCATGTAGTTGTAGTTAATTATAGGGAAACAGTTAATGAGGCTTACCCAATGCCTGGAAAGTATTTAGCTGAGGCTATAAATGAAATAAGTACTGACCATCATGTTTCCAATATTATACTAATGGGCTTTTCAGCAGGTGGACACAATGCATTAGAGGTTTGTTTGCATAGTAATGACTACAAATTAAAATATAATATAAAAATGCTCATTTTAGGTTATCCTGTAATTACAGCTGATGCTAGATATCGTCATGAGGGTTCTTTTAAAAATCTTTTATTAAATTCATTTACTGATGAGAAGTTATTAGAATATGTATCATTAGAAAAGCATATTAATGAGGATGCACCAGATTTATTTTTATGGGGTACCATTACTGATGAATCTGTTAGTGTTAAAAATTCATGGCTTTTGTTAGAGGCCTATAAGAAACATAATTTAAATGTGGAATATCATATGTTTGATATGGGTGGTCATGGATTAAGTGTTTGTAATGAGGCTTCAGCTCAAGGTGATATTAAAAAGGTAAATACTTATATTGCCAAATGGAGTCAGCTAGCTCATGAATGGATTCAATTAAAGCTTAAAAAATATAATTCGATATAAAACGTTTACACCTAAAAAATAGTTGAAATTCTATTAAAAATATTATATATTATTCTTGTAAGCGATGATGCTTTAGAATAATATTTGAGAAAACAAAGGCGTATTTGTCTAGCATAGACATCTACGTCTTTTTTTCTTAGGGGAAAGAGGGAAAGTTATGAGTAGTTTATTAATTTTGGCCGATTCAGATGTATTCGGTGTGTGGTACTTAATGAGTGTCGCACTAGTATTTTTTATGCAAGCTGGTTTTGCGATGGTAGAATCAGGCTTCACTAGAGCAAAAAATACTGGAAATATCGTAATGAAAAATTTGATGGATTTTTGTCTTGGTACAATCGCATTCGTATTAATCGGTGCTCCATTATTAATTGCGACTGATGCAGTAGGTGGATTATTTGGAAATCCTATTGGTGTATGGGGAGATTTGTTTGGTGATCCTTCTACTTATAATTGGAGTGGATTCGTATTTAATTTAGTTTTCTGTGCAACAGCAGCTACAATAGTTTCAGGTGCTATGGCAGAACGTACTAATTTTAAAGCTTATTGTATTTATTCACTTGTAATTAGTGCTATTATTTATCCGGTTGAAGCCTTTTGGGTTTGGGGCCTTGGAGAAAATGGTGAAGCAATATCTTGGCTACAAAAGATGGCAGCTAATTTTAATGTAGATGGAACTGCTTTAACATTTATTGATTTGTCAGGTTCAGCAGCAATTCATATGGTTGGTGGTGTAACAGCATTATTAGGAGCAGCTATTTTAGGTCCAAGAATTGGTAAATATGCTAAAAAGTCAGATGGAACTGTAGAGGTTAAGGCTATTCCAGGTCATAATATCTTAGTTGGAGCTTTAGGTTGTTTCATTTTATGGTTTGGCTGGTATGGATTTAATGCTGCTGCTTGTCAATCTATTCAAAGTATGAGTAGAGTTTTCATGACAATTACAGTTGCAGCCTCATGTGCTACCGTTGCTACAATGATGTTTACATGGATTAAAAATGGTAAACCAGATATTTCAATGACTCTAAATGGTTCTTTAGCTGGCTTAGTTGCTATTACAGCTGGTTGTGCTAGTGTTGACTTAGTAGGTTCTGCTATAATTGGTGCAGTTGCAGGTATTTTAGTTGTTGTGGTAGTTGAGGTTTTGGATAAGAAGTTACATATAGATGATCCAGTTGGTGCAGTTGCAGTTCACTTTGCAAATGGTTTATGGGGTACATTAGCTTGTGGTTTATTCTCTACAACTTCAGGTTTATTTTATACTGGTAGTGGTTGGCAATTATTAATACAATTTGTTGGCGTAGTTGCAATATTAGCTTATACAGTAGTATGTGATTTAATTATGTTCTTTATTTTAACTAAGATAAAGAGAAAAGATGGTGTTACTCCATTCTTAAGAGCTACAAGAGAAGAAGAACTAAAAGGATTAGATCCAACAGAACATGGTTTAGCTTCATCTTATCCAGATTTCGTTCCTATGTCTACAGCTGTATATAATTCTATTGATGACATTGATATTCCGCCACTACAAGAAATGCCAGAGGGAACCTATACAAGTAAGACACAAAAGATTACCAAGGTTTCAATTATTATCCGTGAAAATAAATTTGAGGATCTTAAGCAGGCGTTATCAAATATTGGTGTTACGGGTATGACAATTACTCAGGTTATGGGTTGTGGTACTCAAGGTGGTCAAAAAACAAAATATCGTGGTGTTGATGTAGAAATCAATTTGATTCCAAAAATTAAAGTTGAGGTAGTTATTTGTAAAGTACCTGTTGATAAGGTTGTTGATGCCGCAAGAAGAGTTCTATACACAGGAGAAGTTGGAGATGGCAAGATCTTTGTATATGATGTTGAAAATGTTATTAGGGTTAGAACAGGTGAAACAGGTTATGATGCTTTACAGGATGTAGAATAATATAAAAGAATCTTTAAGCTCAGATGCTTAAAGATTTTTTTTATGAAAATATTGGTCTATATTTTTAAATATTTTTGTGGTAATATATTATCGCTAGGAAGTGATACATATGGAAAATATTTTATTTGATAAAATTAAAGAATATGATTCAATTATAATTTTAAGACATACTAAGCCTGATTTAGATGCCTTAGGTAGTCAATTAGGTTTATATCATACACTAAAATATAATTATCCGAATAAGGAAATTTATGTTGTTGGAGACGCTTCACTAAAATATGGCTTTATAGGAAAAATGGATTTAATAGAAGATGATGTTTTTTCTAAGTCATTGGCCATAATTGTCGATGTCAGTGTAAGTAATATGGTTAGCGATAATAGATATTTATTATGCAAAGAAGTGTTTGTTATTGATCATCATAAAAATGGTTGTGATATTACTACTAACCATTTGTGTGATACAACTAAGGTTGCTGCAAGCCAGTATATTTGCGAAATGCTACTACGTCATAATCTTATCATTCCGCCATTAGCTGCAACATGCTTTTATGGAGGTATAATTACTGATAGCGGTAGATTTTTATATGGTGATCATTTAGATGAAACATTCTTGATTGCTTCTAAGCTTATTGAACTTAAAGCAGATTACAAATACATTTACGACAATATATATGTAGAGACTTTAAAGGATAGAGAAAAAAGAAATTATTTTTCTAACAAATTTATTGTTGATAATGGAGTAGCTTACTTAAAAAATACTCAAGAGGTATTTGAAAAATTTGGCGGTGAATTTAATGATATCTCAAGAGGTATGTTAAGTGTAATGGCTGGTATTCAGGAAATAAAAGTGTGGTTAAATTTTACATATGATATTGAAAGAAATGTCATAGTTGGTGAATTTAGAAGTAGAAATATTCCAATCATTGATATAGCTAAAAAATACGGAGGTGGCGGTCATGCTTTAGCATGTGGTGCATCTTTAAAAGACTGGGATGAGGTCGATTCAGTAATTAATGATTTTGTGGAACTTGTTAGAATGGAGGAAAAGAAATGATAGGAAAAATACATTCCTTTTTTGCAGGGGGAACAGTTGATGGTCCAGGTATAAGATTTGTTATATTTTTAAAGGGTTGTCCACTTCGTTGCCTATATTGTCATAACCCTGATACATGGAAGATGGATGGTGCTATGGAATATAGTGTTACCGATGTTGTTAAGGAAGCCTTAAAGTATCGTGGCTATTTTGCAACTGGTGGTGGAGTAACTGTTAGTGGTGGAGAACCTTTATTGCAAATAGATTTTTTGATTGAGCTTTTTAAAGAATTAAAAAAGAATAAAATTCATATAGCCTTAGACACATCAGGAATAACCTTTAATCCCTTAAACGAAGAACTAATGGGAAAATTTGATGAACTTATTAAGTATACAGATTTATTTTTATTAGACATAAAGCATATAAATAATGAAGAACATAAAAAATTAACTGGTAAATCTAATGAAAATATTTTAAAATTTGCTAAATATTTATCAGATAATCAAAAGAAAATGTGGATTCGTCATGTGTTAGTACCAGGAATAACTTTAAATGATGAATATCTTAAGGAAACTAAAGCTTTTATTGATACTTTACAAACAGTTGAAAAAATAGAAGTTTTACCGTATCATACAATGGGTAAAGTAAAATATCAAAATTTAAATATACCATACCCATTAGAAGGTGTTTTACCTCCAACCAAGGATGAGGTTAGACATGCAAAAATTTTATTAGGAGTGATTAAAGATGTTGTTAAATGATAAAAATTATAAAGATTATTTAAAGGGAATAAGTGTTATTGAGGTATCAGGAGAATCTTGTGCTAATTGTTTAAGTTTGATGCCAATACTTCATAAATTAGTTAGTCAAAGAGATGATGCTACTTTACATCATATTGAGGCTAGTGAAGATACTGTTAATTTATTAGAGTTATTTCAAGTTGAAACAGTACCGACTATTTTAGTTATGAATGATGACGTTGTTTATGCTAAGTGTCGTGGCTATCAGCCTGAAGAGATCTTAGAAATTTGGCTAG
>DVKU01000018.1 GCA_018715825.1 Candidatus Avacholeplasma faecigallinarum | reverse complement strand
TAAGCGTATAGTTATAAATGAAGCATTAGAAATCACTAAACAATTTTCTGATCAGGGTGATCACAAGGCAACTAGCTTTAATAATAAATTATTAGAAACAATTTATAAAAATACATTAGAATTGAAGTGATTATATGGAACGTTATTTAACCGTAACTGCCTTAACTAAATATATAAAATATAAATTTGACCACGATCATCACTTGGATGAAGTTTTGCTAGAAGGAGAAATATCTAACTTTAAGCATAATTCTCGTGGACATTTTTATTTTACCTTAAAGGATGAAAATGCTCAAATTTCTGCCACCATGTTTGTATCATATTCCAGTAAGGTTACTTTTGTTCCCCATGATGGAATGAAGGTTTTTGTCAAAGGAAATGTTAGTGTGTATGAGCCATCTGGTACTTATCAGATTAATGTAAAGGAATTAAAAAGCGATGGACTTGGAGACCTATATTTAAAATTTGAGCAATTAAAAAAGGAACTAGATGGGTTAGGATATTTTAAAATTGAACATAAAAAGCCCCTACCAAGGTTTCCTAAAATAATAGGCGTTATAACTTCTCCAACTGGAGCAGCAATAAGGGACATAATAAATACCATAGGACGTAGATATAGCTTTTGTAAGGTTATTTTATATCCTGCAATTGTTCAAGGTGATGATGCCAAACTTGATATAGTTAAGCAAATAAAAAAGGCTAATGATGACAATCTTTGTGATGTTTTAATAGTTGGTCGTGGTGGTGGATCAATAGAGGATCTTTGGGCATTTAATGAAAAAATTGTAGCTCAAGCAATATATGATAGTAACATTCCTATTGTTTCGGCTGTAGGGCATGAAATAGACTTTACAATAGCTGATTTTGTTAGTGATAAAAGAGCGGCAACACCTACAGCAGCAGCTGAAATTGTAACACCAGATATTAATACCTTAAAGCAAAATGTTAATTATTATGTTGATGCCATGACTAAACGGATTAACTATATTTTTAATGAACTTAAAATGCGACTTGTTAATATAGATAAAAGAATAGATAACAATAATCCTTTAAATACCTTAAAGCATAAAAATGAAATTTTAAAAGCTTATATATCGGCATTAAACAACAATATTTATAGAATTTTAAGCGATAAAAAGCATAATTATAGTATGCTAAAACAGCATTTAGACTCTTTAAATCCTTTAGCTATAATGGAAAAGGGCTATTCAATAAATTCTATAAATGGAGAAATTATAACTGATGTCAAAAGGGTCAAAAAAGGAGATATTTTAAAAACACAAATGAAAAATGGTTTTTTAGTTAGCCAGGTTATTGAGGTGAATGAAAATGGAAGATAAAAGTTTTGAACAATATTTAACTGATTTAGAAAAGATTCTTAGAAGCTTAGAGGATAAAAATATTTCTCTAGAGGACGCCGTTAAGGGCTATACTACAGGCTTAGAGCTATCCAAAAAATGTTATGAGATTTTAAATAAAAGTGAAGAGCTAGTAGTTCAAAAAATGACTGAGTCAGGTCTAGTTGATTTTAATAAGGAATAATTATGCGAATAGATTTATATTTAGTTGAAAATAATTATTTTAAATCTCGAAATAAGGCTAAAGAGGCAATTGATAGTAAGTCTGTATTAGTTAATGGAATTGTTTGCGAAAAAGCCAGTACTGATGTTAGCGCTAATGACATAATTGAGGTTATTGATGTTATGCCATATGTATCAAGAGGTGGGTTAAAACTTGAAAAAGCAATTATAGAATTTAGACTAGATTTTAACGATAAAATAATTGTTGATATAGGAGCATCTACAGGAGGCTTTACTGATTGTTCTTTAAAGCATAATGCTAAAAAGGTGTATGCAATAGATGTTGGTACAAATCAATTAGATGCTAAACTAGCCAGTGATCATAGAGTTGTTAATATGAGTCAAACAAATATCAAGGATGTAGAAGGCTTTGCCGATAAAATTGATTATTTAGTAATGGATGTATCATTTGTAAGTATTGAGCATTTACTACCAAGCCTAGAACGTTTTATAACAAAAGATAATGCCTTGGTTTGCCTAATCAAGCCACAATTTGAAGTTGGCAAAACATTTATAAAAAATGGTGTTGTCAAGGATAGAAAGGCTCACCTTTTCGTATTAAATAATGTTTCTAAGGCTTTAAGATCTTTTGGTTTAGGAATAGAAAAATTAATAGAATCACCTATTTTAGGCAAAAGTGGCAATAAAGAGTTTTTGGCATTAATAAAAAGAGGTATTGATAATAAAATTAATTTTTTAGAAATTTTAAAATAAGGAGGAAGGTTATATCTATGCTTAAAAAATTGGTTGTTAAAAATATGGCTATTATAGAAGACTTAACCATAAATTTTGATTCAAAGATGACCGTTTTAACTGGTGAGACAGGAGCTGGAAAATCATTAATAATAGATACAATTTCACTACTTTTAGGTGCAAGAGCTGACGTTGATATGATAAGATATCAAGAGCATATGCTTATGGTAATGGGTGTCTTTGATATGAATGCTGAGCTAATTGATATTTTTAAAAAG
>DVKU01000154.1 GCA_018715825.1 Candidatus Avacholeplasma faecigallinarum | reverse complement strand
CGTAATATTATAGCCGGCATTTGATTGACAACTTGATAAGAGATAATAATACTTGCAAAAACTGCTACTAAGATTATAATTAAAAAACAAAATAAATAAGGCATATAAAAAATAGGTAATTTACAAGGCTCCAGGTTATAAAGTATTTCGTATTTAGCTCCCATAATATTAGGAATTATGCTAGGACCTAAAATAACCCCCAAAATGGCTCCAATAGTAACCAATAATACTGCAATTAAGGAATAATGTGCAATTATCTCCACTTTAGAAAAGCCCAATTGAGATAAAATACCTATATTTTTAGTTTCTTTATGAATTAACTCTTTAACTGATGTTATTATCACTAGAACGCCAACTAAATAAAATACGATTGGAAAGACAAATAAAAGCTGTTTAGCTTGAACAACATCCATTTCAATCGAACTATTGGTTGGAAATGAATCCCTAGATAACAATGATAACAAATTTGAACTGGGCTTATCTACATAATAATTATTTATTTCATCCTTTACATCTATATTAGACTTAATAATAATTTGATTGATAAAATTATCAATTTGGCAAATATCATTAATCTGTTCACTAAATAAATTATTAAATATTGAATTATAAGTAAGACTGAATTGATCTTTTATAGCCTGAATAAAATTAGAACTATTTAGATATATTAAACCAGAATAAATACTATTATTTTCAATATTTTCAGGATGCTTCATAACCCCAGTTATGGTAAATGACATCTGAATTTCACCATTAGATAAATAATCACTTTCCCCGACATTAACCATATTACTTGGGATAGTAAATTGTTGTTCAATTGGTAATGATACTTTAACTGAATCACCAACTTTATAATTAAATGTATTTAAAAAATTTTGAGTAACTAATACACCGTCATCATATCCATCAATTGGGACAGATAATTTAGAATCATCATCACAAACTATGATTGTAACTGTCTTTGTCTGGTATTGAATTGGTAAATAAGCTCTTACTTCAGCCTGTTCAACACCATCTATATTACTTATAAAATCTAAATCAAATGAATCATATTTAGTTAATGTTACAAAATAATCAGGCATATTGGTTTTATCGTAAAAAGTATCAACCTTTATTGCAAAATTTCGATAATTTGCATAAAGACCTGTAAATAAAGCGACACAAAGAGTTGCTATTAAAATAATAGATATAAATGATTTATAATTATATAATAGCTCTCTAAATCTTAACTTTCTTAAAACACCTTTAGCTACCACACTACATCACTTACCTTCATCGGATTATCAATAACCCTATTTTCTATTATCTTGCCGTCTTTTATCCTAATTAAACGATCACAAATATTGGCTAAAGCTTGATTATGAGTAACTACAATAACAGTTTTTCCCTCTTTTCTCGCCATATTACATAGTAACTCAATTATTTGAGCTCCAGTCTTACTATCTAATGCTCCTGTTGGTTCATCACATAACAATAGTTTAGGCTTTTTAACAACTGCTCGCGCAATACTTACTCTTTGCTGTTCGCCACCTGACAAGGCCTTAGGAAAGTTATTAAGGCGTTCACTTAATCCAACCATATCTAATACATCTTTAGCCTTATAGCCATTTTCAACCTCAGCTATTAATACATTCTCATAAGCAGTTAAATTAGGAATTAGATTATAAAATTGAAAAACAAAGCCAATGTCATTTCTTCGATATTTTTGAAGTTTTTTTAAATTATATGATGTTATCTCGTCATCTGCAATTTTATACACTCCACTTGTTGCTAAATCCATTCCACCCAAAATATTTAAAAGGGTTGATTTGCCAGCACCAGATGACCCTAATATAACAACAAACTCTCCTTCATTTATTTCAAAGCTAACTTTATCTAAAGCTTTTATAGTATTTTGACCAACCTTATATTCCTTTGACAATTCAGTTACTTGAATATAGCTCATAAAAACACATCCTTTTTAATATAATCATATTTTAGCAAATTTTTATTACAAAAAAAACCATTTATATAGCTAAATGGTTAATAATTATATTTACAAACTTCAACTAAGTCAATTAAATTATTTAAATATGTTTGCTCATCATAAATTACAGAACTTAATAGATTAAATATTCCTTCATTATCCTGTCTATGCTCTAACTTTTCTATTTTTTTACTTAATTCCACATCTTCTAGTGCCTTATTTATCACAAATGCCATGTTAAATTTTATATCACTTTCTAGCTTTAACATTGCTAAAGCAGTTGCTTCATAACAATATTTTTGGCTAGCCAAAAGAGTAAATTCATTAGCTAATCTCATATATCCTAAGTCCAATAATTTTATACTACATAGCCTTAAATAACAGCATGAATGAAGTTTTAGCTCCAATATTTTTCTTAATTTAATTTTGCTTTCTTTAATATCATTTAAACTGTAAATAATGCCTTCATTATTACAACCTACTTTACTTTCATTTTTTACATCGATTGCTTTAATCATTTTATCACCATTTATACTATCCCCCTAGTTTATTTTTTTATTCAAAAAATTTATAATATCTTCTTTTACCTTTCTATCTTGTAAAATATTATAATGATCTAATAATTCATATTCTATATATGATCTTAACTCGTTTTGGACCAATTTGTAGCCAAAAAAACCTGATTTAAAAGATATAAGCTGATCCTTTTTTCCTATAATTACAAGGCAAGGACAAAATATTTTATAAATTTGCCTTTTTATATCAGCTGTTATCTCACAAAATTCATAAAAATAATATATTTTTTTTAAGGTAAAATCCTTTTTACTATACTTAATATATTTAATTTTATTTAGACTAATATTAGTATAAATAAAAGCTGGTGAAATTAATATTAGCTTATTTACTTTTCGATATGTGGCTAAATAACTAGCTAAAACTCCACCTAAAGAATAGCCAATTACATCTATTACTTCATAGCTTTTTTTCAATTTATCATATTCACTTAAAACAAAAGATAAAATATTTTTCTTACAAAACCTAAATTTATTAATCCCATGACCCGGTAAATCGGGAATATAAATTAAATTATAATCTAGTTTTATATCTTTTGCTATATAATCGAAATTATGCTTATCACCACAAAATCCATGAAAACAAAGTAATGCCTTCATTATAGCACCTCATTTATAGTATGCTATGAAGCTTTTAAATGACAATTTATTTATGTTATGATATAATCATAGTAATGGAGGAAATCATATGCAAAATAATTTAAATTTAAATGCTATTCCTAAACATATAGCCATAATACTTGATGGCAATGGCAGATGGGCAAAAAAAAGATTACTACCAAGAAATATTGGTCATAGAAAAGGAGCCTATAATTTAAAAGATATAGCTATTGAATGTAATAATATAGGCATAAAATATTTAACTGTTTACTGCTTTTCAACTGAAAATTGGAAAAGACCACAGCCTGAGGTTAATTATCTTATGACCGCACCATTAAGATACTATAAAAAATATAAGGATAAAATTTTCTCTTCTTCTATTAAAATTAAAGTTATTGGAAGACGAGATAGATTTACAAAAGATTTTTTAGATATGATCAATGAAGTTGAGGAAAAAACTAAAGATCACAATGGTTTAATTTTAACACTTTGTGTTGATTATGGGTCTTATGATGAAATTACAACAGCTGTAAAGGAAATTGCTTTAGAAGTTAAAAATGGAAATCTTAACATTGAAGATATAACATCAGATACTATAACTAATCACCTATTTACAAAAGATTATCCACCTCTTGATTTAATGATTAGAACTTCTGGTGAATATAGAATTAGTAATTTTTTATTATGGCAAATGGCATATTCTGAACTATATTTCACCGATGTATTATGGCCTGATTTTAATAAGGATGAATTAATTAAGGCTTTAGTTAATTTTCAAAATCGTAATCGTAGATTCGGTGGTTTAAAAGATGATAGTAAATAAAATACAACCACAAGGCTACTGTAATGGTGTAAAAAGAGCTTTAGAAATAGTAGATAAAGCCTTAAAAGATAAAACCATACCTAGGCCAATTTATCTATTAGGACATATAATCCATAATAAAATTGTGGTAAATCAGTTAAAAGAAAAAGGAGCTATTATCATAGAAGATAAAACAAAAACAAGATTAGAGCTACTTGATCAAATTAATTGTGGTAGTGTAATTTTTTCAGCTCATGGTGTATCACCAGAGGTAGTAAAAAAGGCTAAAGATAAAGGATTATATATAATAGATGCAACCTGTGGATATGTTAATATTGTTCATAATAGGATAATTTCATATTTAAATAATGGTTTTGACTGTATATATGTTGGAACTAAAAATCATCCCGAATGTGAAGGAGTTTTAGGCATAAGCAAAAAAATCCATTTTATCTCAACATTAGATGATATAAATAAGCTAAATATAACAAACGATAAAATATATATGACCAACCAAACAACTCTTTCTATGTTTGATTTAGAGGATATTATAAAACTATTAAAAGAAAAATATCCAAATATTATAATCGATAATAAAATTTGCAATGCTACTACTATTCGTCAACAGGCTATGGCTATCCAAGATAAGGTAGACCTTTGTATAGTAGTTGGTGATAGTGCTTCTTCTAATACCAAAAAATTAGCTCTTGTAAGTGAAAAAAAAGCTAATATTAAAACTATTTTATGTGAGGATATTAACTCATTAGATAAGACAATATTAAAGAAAATTAATAGTGTATCAGTATCATCTGGAGCATCTACTCCTGATTATGTAGTAGATGAAATAATTGATTATTTAAAAAGCATATAATTAAAAAAGTAATTCCATTAAAGAATTACTTTTTTTCATTATAACTAATTTCTAAATCATCTTCGTAAAAATTATGCAATAGCCTATTGTTCAAACGGCTATCTATGAATACAACAATGTAAAATAAAATAATTCCAACCATAGTGATTGCTAAATCTTCCATAGTATCAGCTACTGGTGATAAACCTTTATTGATTGATTCTTCTACCCTTAAGGCATCTCCATTTGTAATTAAATCACATAGATATTCCCACAATTCCCATATAGCTCCTACTCCCATTGTAGCTAAAAAAATCAAAATAAAGAAAATTGGCTTATTTTTAATTTTATTAGAGTTCTTGCCTAAAATATAATATATTATCATACTACAGCTAAAACCAAAATAACAGTGTAAAATTAAATCATATGGAGCAAATACATCATACAAATTAAATAAAGAGCCACCGCAGATACAAATTAAAATTTCAACACAGACCATCGCTGTTATAAACAATGGAAAATCTTTTTTAGTTTTTGTAACATAAATTGGAAATACAAAAGCTAATAATGGTACTAAAAAAAGAAAAATTGTATCCATAAGAGAAACCTTAATTATAAATAGAGCAACGATATAACTAATTACTGCCAATAAATATGTAATAATTGCAAATACCCAATGTAATTTTGTTTTAATCATAATACCTCCATTTATATTTGAAGACCAAAATCCTTTAGCTTTTTAGTCTTTTTTAGATACTTCAAAATATATTTTAAACCATTTTCAACATAAATATTCAAAAGCTTTTGCAAAATCAATTTGCTATGCTCATGCATTATTATTCTATCCTTTTCCTTTAAAAAATAATCTAGAACATAAATTGGTTTAAAATTTTTTTTATTATAAACTTTAGATGCTGCAATCCTATCACAAATATTTTCAACAATATATTTATTTGGCATCAATACTGGTACGTATATTCCTTGCTTAAGATCAATATCAACCCAATACTCTGAATGATGCTTATTTCTACCCTTATGATGCATCCAAGCCTCACTATAACCTTTATCTAATCTTTCATTATGATTTGGACTAAAGCATCCACTATAATATTTTGCTCCATTATAAAATTCTGTAAAAGAATATTTAGATAAATCATGAGTAATACCTTGTTTAATGATACCAGCTCTTAAGCAATAATTAAACACTAATATCTTATGCTTTGTTATTGTAATAAAATGCCTTAAAAAATGCATTGTTCCACCTCTAATTATATAAAAAGGTAGATATATTATCTACCCTATATATTTAATATTCTAGCATATTTTCGCTTTTTAGTCAAATTTCACTATTTTGCTTGTTTAATAAATGCTTATAAGACACATCCATTAAAATTGCCCCTATAGGTGCTGTTAATAAAATAGATATTACAGCAGCAGTTAATACCATTTCCCCACAACTTAATCCATATGCCAAGGCAATTGGTCCTATAGAAGCTTGAACAGTTGCTTTAGGCATATATGATATAATTATAAATAATTTTTCCTTGATATTGAAATTGGTTTTTATTAGGCAAATAATTACCCCTAAGGATCTAAAGATTAAACCAATAAAAATTGTAAGTAAAATTAAAACTCCATAGCCATTAAACACTAACGAAACATCAGCTATACAACCTACTAAAGCAAATAATAATATTTCAAATACGTTCCACATCCCATTATATTTATTTTGAACCTCTTTTGCTGAATTAGGCACAATTTTTAAAATAATAATTCCTATAACTATTATTGATATCAAACTAGAAATACTAATATAAGGTT
>DVKU01000153.1 GCA_018715825.1 Candidatus Avacholeplasma faecigallinarum | reverse complement strand
GTAGCCTCTTCATCCGTACTATAAGATATAAAGTCAGCAAATTTATCATTAAACTGATAATGTCCTTGCTTTTTTAATTGTTCCATTAAAGATGCTGTTTTAGCACAATCCTCATTAGTTAAATAATATAATAATCTCTCTAAATTTGAAGAAATTAAGATATCCATTGAAGGTGAATTAGTTTTATAAAATGGGCGATTCTTATCATAAACACCTTGATGAAAAAAATCAGTTAAAACAGCGTTTTTATTTGAGGCACATATTAAATTAGCTATAGGCAAGCCCATTCTTTTAGCATAATAGCCTGCAAATATATTGCCAAAATTACCAGTTGGAACATCAAAATTAATCATCTCACCATCTTTAATATCACCAGACTTTAATAGTTTTATATAGCTATAAAAATAATAAACTACTTGGGGAACTAATCTAGCTATATTAATAGAATTCGCACTAGATAGATTTAAATCCTTAGCTTGATTGAATAAGTCCTTAACTAAACTTTGACAATTATCAAAGTTTCCATCTATAGCTATGACCTTACTATTTTTTGACTTAAAGCTTGACATTTGAGCCTCCTGAATCGGAGAGACTCCACCATTTGGATATAGGACAACAATTGAAACGCCATCTATTCCTTTAAATCCATTTAAAGCTGCTCCACCTGTATCTCCTGAGGTAGCAGTTAAAATGGTTATATTCTTCTCATAGCCTAATTTCTTTTTAGATAGCTTCATAAGCCTTGGTAAAACAACTAAAGCTAAATCCTTAAATGCTAAAGTAGGTCCATGAAATAATTCTAAAAAGTAAGCATTATCACATTTTTTAAGCATTACTACTTCATCTATATCAAAGCTACTATAAGCCTCACTTATTTCTTTATATAATTCTTCAATAGAAAATTCTTCAAAAAATAAATGAATTATTTTGCTAGCCATCATTTTATAATCATCGTTAATTAAGTCATGATAGTCTAGCTTCTTTATATTATCAACAACATATAATCCCCCATCTGGTGCTAATCCATTTAAAATAGCCTCAGGTGATGAAACTAATTCTTTTCCTCTTGTACTATGTAACATTAAAAACACTCCCCTAACAAAATTTCTTCTATTATATTATGTTTTACGGTAAAATACAAGTGTTTTTCTATATAAAACAAAAAAAGTAGAAAGTTACCTTTCTACTTCAATTTCTTTAACATAATCAATAACCTCGCCATCCCTTTGAAGAATATTACATCCATCTGGTATAGCCTTAAATTTAGTGCATTTTTGCGTATAAATATATTTTTTAAATATAATATGCTTGCCAATAAAAATTAAAGGGAATAACAATAACAAGGTTCTAATTTTTAAAGAATGAATTATACATATATCTAAAAAATCATCATCTCTTACTGCTGTTGGTGTAACCTTCATCCCACCACCTATGTATGAGCCATGATTACAAACAAAAAACCACACATCATCGAAATGCTTTGGCTCACCATCTATTATAACATCTAGACTATAAGTCCTAAAGGTTTTTAAGGATGATAAAGCAATTGAAAAATAACTTTTGCTTATTTCTGAAAAACGATATTGAGCCTTACTTCTACATACTACAGCATCAACACCCATACCAACCCCATTAACAAATAAATATGATTCTTGATTGTTAATTTTTACTGTTGGTAAGCTTTCCTTTAAATTAGTAATATCAATAAATTTTTGCTTTTTATAATCCCTTGCAAAATCATTACCTGAACCACACGAATAAAAAAACATTTTACAAATAACATTAGCATCCCTAATACTATTTAAAAATTGATCTAATGTTCCATCACCACCACATAATATAACTATGTCATTTTCATCACAGCCATTAATAAAGGTAGTTTCTTTTAACTTGATTTCATCTAAATCGATCTTATAGCAGTCATATTTTTTAGAAATCTTTTTATGTATCTTTTCAATTTTCTTTATAACATTTTTTCTTCCAACCTTACAGTTATATAATAAATAGTACAATACTACCACCACTTTCTAAATAGATTATACCATTTATTTTTTTTAAATGTTATTTAATATAGAAAAAACTTTCATATAACGACATATTATTATTCTTTAAAAATTCATTTTCGTCAATCTTCACCCCATAAAATTCAACTACATCGCCAATTTGCACATCATCATCAATCTTTATAAATGTGTGATTCATACAAATGCGCCCAACTACTTGATAAAATCTATTATTACAGCATACTCTACCCTTAAAATTTGGTCTCAAGCCATTACAATATCCAACATCAATAACAGCAATTTTTTCATCATTTTGAGCTATGTATTCTCCCTCATAGCCAACCATTTGACCTTTATATACTTGTTTAACAAAAATAACCTGGCCCCAAAAAGCCGTACTATGCTCATATATTATCCTACCTACCCTTAATGGATAGTTGGTTTTACCTACTAACATACTTCCCCCAAAATTAAATTTAATATTATTCTTCAAGCATAAATTAGCAATTTTAAGCATTTGATCATAATTTTGTGGCATATCCTTATAGAAATGAGCTATAACGTACTTAACATAAGGATTTACAAATATACTTTCATCATAATTTTTTAAGCCAAAACGGTTCATACCTGTATCAATCTCTATTACAAAATCTATCTTTAAATTAGTATAAAATGTAATTTCCGCTTGAGTATTGGCACAAGGGTAAATATTATATTTTTTTAAAATTGAAACATTTTGTTTATTTAATCCAAGCAATATTATAGGCTTTTTAGTTAAGTTTCTAACCTTAATAGCCTCATCTAGTGAATTTATGGCATAACTATTAACCTTAGCTTTTTCACATAAGCCTACCACTTTAGAAATTTTAAAATTATAAGCATCATTTTTCAATACTACACATAAATCGTTTTGAGCCTGTAATCGGAGTAAATTATTTAAAATTTTATCATAATAAATTATTTTCATCTTATCCCCCTAAGCTATTAAATTATATGTTTTTCTATTTTTATTTATA
>DVKU01000152.1 GCA_018715825.1 Candidatus Avacholeplasma faecigallinarum | reverse complement strand
CCCTTCGCACCAATAATAAATGGAGCAAGCATCAACAAATCAGGATAGTGAGTTGTTCGCCAGACTATGAACCCTAAAATAAAAAAGAACGTTATTACAACGAGCCCTTTTTTTTTCCACTGGTCTAGTATATAGATCTTAAAAAAAAGCAAGGGTAGTGAAATATAAGCGAATAATCTTAACCAGCGATTTACCGGAGAAAACGTTGTTTCAACCAAGAACATTGGTAAAAAATAAAACAAAAAGGCAATAAAATATATTTGGCAACCACTAATTGGATAATTCCAGACTTTAACCCAAAAATTACTTTTTTCCAACTTACTAACTCCTTTCAAGAAAAAATAAATAACTTCACCAATTCTTATTCCTTAATAACTTTTAGTTGTGGAAGTAACTAAAAACAGAAATAATTTTAGCACACAGCGTTTAATTAAAACAAGCCACTTAGTAATTGAAATGAATTATGTAAAAATTGGTGTTATTGAAGATTTTTAAACAGAAAAAATAAATTTATTAATTACCTCAAAAGATATAAATTGACTATTTTCTCCTTCATAACTATTAATAGTTACTTATTCTTTCTATATTTAGTAACTAATGCTTGCGCTTGAGCTATAATTGGTGCATGTAATATGAACAAACATAGCATATAAACCATTATTCCTAAAACAATCTCTAAAATTAAATTACCAATATTCATTTTAATAATATTAGCTAGTCGGCTTACGATAAAGAACATAAATAATCCACTGACCAAATATTTCCAAAAATTACTAAATAACTGTCGCCTTCGAATTGTAGATTTAATATACATTAATTGAACCGCAGTTACAGAAAATTCAGAGATACTAGTTGCTAAAGCAGCACCATTAGCACCCCACTTAGCAATAAAAAGGAAATTAGTAATAACATTGACCACAGCACCAATAGTTACAGAGATAGTATATTCTTTCGTCCTACTTATTGGCATCAAATATTGAGTTCCAGTGACATTACTCCAGCCAATAAAAAGAATAATCGGTGCTTCAATCATCATTAAGCGGCCCGCATTATTAAATTCAGATCCTAAAAACCACGGAGCAAACGGTTCGGCAATTGCCATAACTCCAAACATCATTGGAACAGCTATAGCCGTAATAAAGTCAAAGGAATTATAAAGACTTTCACGAATTCCCTTGATATCTCCTTTAGAAAACTTGTTAGCGATATGTGGCAACATAACTTGACCAGAGGCTGTAGCGATTGCTAAAACAACCTTAATTATCTGATCAGCATTTTGAAATTGTCCTAATTGATTTTGTGTCGACATCCGTCCTAACATTAAACGGTTAACAACTTGATAAACTTGAGTCGTAATCGTAGGAATAAATAAGAGCAACGCTGGGTAAAAATGCTTAAATGGATGCCAAGTCCTAATTGGTACCCACTTAATTTCGTCTCTTAAATATGGCCACAAGGTTATATTACCAATTAGATTAGATAGTCCTAGCAAAGCGATATATTTTCCCAAATCATCGTGCCCCTTAATTAAAAGGAAGATTAAGACAACTGAAGTTAACTTTACCAACATATTTCGGAAAACAATACGTTGAAAGTTCTCCATTCCCATAAAATACCATGAAACATCTACTCCAGCCGCGATAATCCAAAGAGACTGAAGCAAGAAGTACTCCTTAAAAGTTGTACTAAACAAAAAAACTGCTATGAGATAAGTTATTAGGGCGCTCATAATCGTCATTACTTGCAGTAACTCAATTCCCCAAAAAATTTGAGAACGCTCAATTGGATTTTCTCGATGGTAAGCTACTTCACGATTACCATATAATGCAATTCCCATTTGTCCTACCAAAAGGAAAAAAGTCATCCAGCTATTGGTATAAGAGTTAATCCCTACTAAATCCGGTCCTAAAACTCTTGAAACATATGGAACAGTAATTAATGGTACTAATAATACTAATATTTGATAGACAACATTATACAAATAATTCTTAATAACCTTCATGGCTACTAATCAAACTCCTCGTTAACAGCTGTCAAGGCTGCATGTAATACTTGATCCATGTTGTAGTAACGATATTGGCCTAAACGACCACCAAAAATCACATTATTAGCCCGTTCACTCGCTAATTTTGTATATTGTTTATAAAGTTCGTTGTTCCGTTGATTATTAATTGGGTAATATGGTTCATCACCACGATGCCAATCAGCCGGATATTCACGGGTAATCACCGTCTTATCCTTATCCCCCTTACCGAATTCAAAGTGCTTATGTTCAATAATCCGGGTATATGGTGTTTCGGCATCAGTATAGTTAATTACCGCGTTACCTTGGTAGTTTCCAACATTCTTTTCTTCAGTTTCAAAATGAAGACTACGGTATTGTAATTCACCTAACTGGTAGTCAAAGAATTGGTCAATCATCCCAGTAAAGACAATCTTTGGATAATCTTTAAGGTATTCATCCTTCTTATCAAAGAAGTCGACTCCAGTTTCAACATCAATCAAATCAC
>DVKU01000151.1 GCA_018715825.1 Candidatus Avacholeplasma faecigallinarum | reverse complement strand
GTCCAACAATATTTTACCATAAAGACAGCTCCGGGTTCGATTCCCCGAGCGTTTTTTGCTTTTATAGACAAAAAAAGGACTATAAAAGTCCTAAATTTGTTTTTTTCAAAACCTAGGTTTTTTTACAGCCCCTAAAAATTTATTATTTTAATAATAATTCACAAATATCCTTACTGTATTGTTGAGGATCATCTGGAAGAATACCTTCCATCAATAAGGCTTGTGTATATAAGATTTTGGCCATCCTATTTAAAGATTCCTTATCATTGTTATAGCAATCTTCAAGCTTTTTAAAGATTTGATGATTTGGATTTAATTCTAATACCCTATCAGCCTTTATATCAGCATGATTTTGATTTTTCAAAACTCTTTCCATTTCAAATGATAAACCACCCTCTGTTGATAGGCAGCAAGGTGCATCAACAAGACGCTTAGAAAGAATTACATCCTTAACGCCTGGAAGTGCCTCTTTAACACTTTGAAGTAAATCCTTCTTTTGTTCTTTTAATTCATCAATCTTTTTAGATTCCTCTTCATCAATTAAATTTAAATCACCCTGATTAATTGATTTAAATTCTAATGAATCATAATCCTTTAGAACCTGAATCATAAACTCATCTATATCATCTGTTAAAATTAAAACATCATAGCCTTTAGATTTAATTAAATCCATTTGAGGAAGCTTATCAACAGCCTCTTTATCTTTACCACTTGCATAATAAATTACCTTTTGACCCTCAGGCATAGCCTCTTTGTATTCACTGAAGGTAATTTTCTTATTTTGGTTATAGCTATTTAAAATAATTAAATCCTTTAATTGCTCCTTCTTAGCACCATAATCCTCATAAAGACCATATTTTAAATTTACACCATAATCTTTAAAGAACTCTTCATATTTATTACGATCATTTTTAAGCATTCTTGCTAGTTCAGCTAAAATTTTCTTCTCAACATTTGTAGCTATTTTTTTAATAGCTCTATCCTCCTGAAGCATTTCACGAGATATATTTAAAGGAAGATCTGCACTATCAACTAATCCTTTTACAAATCGTAAGTATTCTGGAATCAATTCCTTACACTTATCTAAAATGAATACACCCTTAGTATATAGCTGTAAGCCTCTTTCATTTCTATCAGTGTAAAAATCATATAATGGCTTTTTAGGTATAAACAATAAGGCATTATAAGTAAGCATACATTCAACATTAATATGAATTGAAGTTATTGGATCTTGGTAATCCATGAATTTACTTTTATAGAAATTATTTAATTCCTCTTCAGTAACTTCACTCTTATTCTTTTTCCAAATTGGAAGCATGGAATTAATAGTTTCAAGCTCTAAATGAGTCTTTGGCTCACTATCCTTATCATCCTTATCATCCTTTGGATCGTATTTTGTAACCCATGTTTGAATAGGATAACGAACGTAATCAGAATACTTTCTTACTAAATCCTTAATTGTATACTCATCAAGATAATCACTATATTTGATATCGTCAGTATCATCTCTTAAATATAAGGTAATAACTGTACCATAGTTATCCTTTTGGCTTTCATCTATAGTATAGGAATCTAAACCTTCAGAAGAGAATAAATAAGCTTTATTATCCTTAATGCTCTTAGTTAAAACATCAACCCTTTTAGCAACCATAAAGGCAGAGTAAAAGCCAACACCGAATTGACCTATTATGTCAACCTCAGGAGTATTTTCCTTTTGAACGGATTCCATAAATTCCTTGCTTCCTGATTTAGCAATTGTACCTAAATGCTCCTCAAGCTCCTCTTTAGTCATACCGATACCATTATCAGTAATTTTTAATGTTCTATTTTCCTTATCAGCCTCAATTAAAATTTTGTATTCAGAATCAGAATACTCATTATTAGTCAAAGCTAAATAATGTCTTTTATCAATGGCATCACTAGCATTTGATATTAACTCCCTTAAAAATATTTCTTTATGTGTATAAATTGAATTAATCATCATATCAAGCAAACGCTTGGTTTCTGTTTTAAATTCCTTAGTTTCTTTCATTATTATTCCTCCATTTCAATTACAATTGTAATTATAAAACTTTTTCTTGGCAGTGTCAATATTAAAGTGCCAAAAAATATTATTTTGCTGAAAATGAGAAAATATAAAGTATAATATTAAATGGTGATAAGCATGGTAGAAAATTTTAAAATAACCGCATTTGAATTGAAAAGACAACTAAAAATAAGCATTTATTTACCAAAAAATTATAATATAGAGGACAAAAAATATCCTGTTATCTATTTTTTAGATGCACAAGTTATCTTTGCCTCTGTAGATGATAAGGATAAGGAAATAGATTTACCTAGTATTTTAAATGATTCTGGGCTTGAATGCATTTGTGTTGGTATTCATGCTCCTAAAAATGAAGAATGGAAAATTAGTGAATTAGTTCCATATTTTAAAAGAAATGAATCAAAAATTGATCCAAGCTTATCTTTTATATTCATTAACTATTTAATAAATAATTTACATTCACTTTTAGGTCAAAGATATCGTTTTAATGATGATGTTTTTATATTTGGCTTTAATGAAGGAGCTATTTTAGCTTTATATTCAGTTGGTCATTA
>DVKU01000150.1 GCA_018715825.1 Candidatus Avacholeplasma faecigallinarum | reverse complement strand
ACCTGGTCATAAGCTTGTCTCTGCCCTAAAAGAAAGACTTATTTCCAGGAGACAAAGAGAAATTATTTTAGCTAGATGGATTGCTAGAAATTATGCGTATCTATCAGAAAACTATGATTATATCTTAATCGATACAGAAAATGATGAAGGAATACTCACTCAAAACGCATTAATTGCAAGTGATATTGTTTTATCGATTGCTATGCCAGGTGTGGATGATTTTTCTGCCGCCCTTAATTTGAGTACGTTTGTCAATGAATTAAACATTGATTTTGATACACACACTCAAGTGCTCTTGATGGCAAATCGAATTGATAAACGTGCCAATCGTTCAAAAGAGCTTATTCAAACGTTGGAAAGATTTGATAATTATGTAGGCTACTTGCCCCAGTTAGATTTATTGTATGAAAAGCAATCCGTCTATTGTTCGGACGCTGCCAAAAAGAATAGAGCAGGTTTTGAAACAATTGACGCTTTCTTTCAAAATTTAGTAGTTAAGATACAAGAAATTGAAAGGGAGGTAGCTTAGATGAGTAGCCGATATGACCAATTTTTAAAAGACAATTATCAATCCACCAGGCAATTAAGGCAGCAACAATCAGCAGTTCAGCCAACGGAAAAGGTTGCATATGTCAAATATAAAAGTATTAAAATCAAAGAATCTAGCTATCGAAAGCTAGAATTGATGAAGATGGCAACTGGAGAAAGCTATATATCACACTTAGATCAAGCAATTGACGAGTATTTTGAATTGTTGTTACAAACGGATGAAAAATTAAATACTTTGAATGACTTGCTTTAGTTTAATTTATCGACAAGCGTAAAAGGAGCTTAAAAATGAATTTGATAGTTTTTGATACAGAAACAACGGGATTAACGTATGGTGATGAAATTTTGCAATTGTCCATTATTGATGGCAATGGCAAATTATTGCTAGATCAGCTGTTCAAACCAACTCACAAAAAGAGTTGGTTTGAAGCACAAGAAATTCATAAAATTAGTCCTGAGATGGTTAAAAATTGCCCGAATATTTCTGATTACAAAAAGCAAATACAAAAAATTGTCAATCAATCCGAATTGTTAGTTGGCTATAATATCAATTTTGATATTACGTTTTTGGAAAATATAGGGATAAATTTTGAAGGAAAGAAAACGATAGATATCATGAAAGCTTTTGCTCCTGTATATGGTGAATGGAGTGAATACTTTGGTGATTATAAATGGCAAAAACTAACCACTTGTGCAGCATATTTTGGATATAATTACTGTCCGCATTTGGCTTTAGAAGATGTGAAGGCAACTTTATATGCATACAACAAGTTGAAACAATTGAACAAGTTAGATGGATATTACGAGACCGTAAATTATACAGAAGATTTTTGGAATTGAGAAAGGAATGATAATCATGATGAATGAAGATAAGGTGGATATGGAAGTGAAATATATAGATATAAGTCAATATAAGTTAGATGATTTATTGACACTTCCCCGACACTATTTTGTTGAGCAAATTTACTTAGTAATGACGGCAAAGGAAAAACTATTAATTAAAGCAAATTCTTTGAAAGAAGTATGTAATTTTATAGAAAAAGAAAATGAATTTCATATAGAGATGGATAGATTTCCTCTGATTATATTAATTGAGGAAGCTCATTATGAACAGATAGACAATGATATTTTAACAAGAGATGAAGGCATATTAGCACTGTATAGGGATGAAGTACTAACATGCCTTGAAGAAACACTTAAAAGATTTATGGATTTTATTTGAAATATTATTATTTTACTTTAGGGCAAATATAATAAAACTTAATAAACATAGAACTAAATAACTAAAAAATATGACTCCTGTTTTATGCTTCAAATTTTCTATACCTTGAATAGCAGATTTTAAATTTAAAAACTCAGGATAATAGAAATAAATAAGGATAAACGATAGAAGGTATCCTGGATAAAATCTTTCAGTAATCGCTAAATGGGAAAGAAAGTATTTTAAAAAAGATGTTTGCTTATAATTCGAAATAAGAACAAGCAATAGACTAAAATACTTAATATAAGGGCTTATGTGGGTAATTGTTCCCTGTGAAGCATATATTGGATTGATAGAAAAGAGCACTAGTGATTTAATCAATACATGTAGGATATAGAATCCAATTAGTGAAAATAAAATAAATATGCCGTTATCATAGATGAATTGAATATGCAGCCAGCTATCCAATTGATGAAATAATTTATATTTATTTTCTATAGACTGGAGAAAATAATTTGAATTAGGAAATAAACGTAACCATAGTATAGCGAATATAAGAAAATTAGTAACAGCTAATTCTTGTTTTGCAAACGGCAATATAAATTTGGATAAAATTTTTTCACTATTATTCAAGTAAATCACCTCTGAATAATTATATCATTAAAAAATTTTGAAAGGAAGCTAACCAGATGAATGAAAAAGAGACACATTTAGTCACGTATTTAACTAAAGTTCCTTATGGAAAAATTCCTTATCGAATCGTAAGTATGATGGTTGGACAGGATTTTTCTCAAATTCCCGAAAAATCTAAGGAAATTAGCGTGATTTATGGAGATAGAGTAGCTGCTTATTCTAATTTATTATTTCAAGACTTTCCAGATTATGAAACACTTCTTGATTGCATTATATTAATGACAGGCAATATTTCTTATAACCACGCAATGAAAATAATTGCAAAAAAAATAGTTGCACTCAATCAAATGAATGTTGTGGATTTGAATTTAGAGGGATATATTAACGTGTTAGAACAATTAGACTATAATCGTCCAGCAAATTGGAAAGTTAGATTAAAGGATATATTTAGCTATATAACAAAATTAAGTGCTCCTAGCACGATTCAAAAGAAATGCCTTCAAGATTTAAAAGATATAGTCATTCAAAGTAATGATAGGAAGAAATAGAAAAGAAAGGAATGATAATCATG
>DVKU01000149.1 GCA_018715825.1 Candidatus Avacholeplasma faecigallinarum | reverse complement strand
AAGAGATTGTAAAATTAAAAAAAAGAACATCAACAATTAGAAATGGAAAATAAGATATTAAAGAAGACCAATGAACTATTAAAAGAAAGAAAAAGGCTTTAAAGCTTAGCTGATATAATACTTCAAATTATGTCAAACTAGGCTTTAGGCCTTTTTATTTTTTACTTTTATAAAACTTTTGATATTCATTATATATTTTATCTAATAGATCATCATCTTCTACTTCTAGTAATTCATAGTTTAAATTATCAATTTTGATTGAGTAGGCAATAACCTCATCATCCTGATATCCTAAATTAACAGGATGCAATATTGCATAATTTTCATTATCTATATTAATTAAGGCAACCTGTTCAAATTCTATTTTTTCCTTATTATCATTATAAAAGACTAAATTTGAATTATCATTTTCATCTAAAAGCTTTTCTATTTCATTTTTTTTCATATATTATTCCTCCAAGCTACATATTCATTTTATCACATCTGGTATCGAAAAATAAATCAAATCTGGTTATATATTTATAATATTTTTTATTTTAAAATATAAATGGTGATAAATATGAAAAAAATATTAACAATACAAGATATATCCTGTTATGGACAGTGTTCAATTACAGTAGCTTTACCAATTTTATCTAGCTATGGAATAGAGACAGCTATTCTTCCTTCAGCAATATTATCTACTCATACATGTGGATTTAAAGATTTTACTGTATTAGATTTAACATCAGAAATGCCAAAAATTATAAATCATTGGATTAATGAAGGAATAAAGTTTGATGCTATATATACTGGTTATATAGGGGATGTAAGACAATTTGATTATGTTTTAGAATGTAAGGATAAGCTTTTAGTAGATGGTGGATTATTTATCGTTGACCCAGCTATGGCAGATAATGGAAAGCTATATCCAGCCTTAAATAATGATATAGTTGAAGGAATGAAAAAAATATGTAGTCAGGCTGACTATATAATTCCTAATATAACAGAGGCTTGCTTACTAACTGATACTTTATATCAAGACAAACAAGATAAAACTTTCATTAACAATCTGTTACATAAGCTTATAGAATGTGGCTATAAAAATATAATTTTAACTGGTATTATTTCCGATGATAAAATCGGTGCAATTTATTATGATGGTACAAATGAAACTTACGTATTAAAAGAGCTTCAACCAACCTCTTATCATGGCACAGGAGATATCTTTTCAAGCGTAATAGTCGCTAATATACTTAATAATGTTGATATTAAAACTAATCTAGATGATGCAACAGATTTTATTGTTGATTGTATAAAAAACACAACAAATGATAAAGATCATTTTTACGGTGTTAAATTTGAAGAAATTTTAAAAAAGAGAATGAATCAATAAAAAAGCCTCTATTGAATGTCTTCTTTTAGACAATTCAATAGAAGCTTTTTATTTTCTTTTAATTTTAATTTTACCAGTTAAACTTCTAGTAAATCTTTTACATTGCTCGGTTGCTTCTTCACTACCATTTTGGCTCGCTAGTTTATACCATTTATAGGCATCCTCTAGATTAATTGCACCGACACCCCAACCCTTTTCAAGGCATTCACCTAACCTACACATAGCATATGTATCTCCGGCTTCAGAAGCTTTCATCCACCAATATTTAGCTTGAACTAAATCCTTAGTAACTCCTTCATCAGGTAAAGAATATGTTTCAGCCAAATGAATCATAGCCTGAACATTGCCTTGGTTAGCTGATTTCATCCACCACGACATTGCCATAGCAGGATCTTTAAAAATACCATTTCCACTATAGTAGCATTCTCCAATAGCATTTTGGGCTTCGTCATTTCCTTGATTCGCGGCTTTCATCCACCAATAAATAGCATTTTTTTGAGAAATAGGAACTCCTTGACCTGTAGCATAGCGATTAGCCATTTTAACCTGAGCATGGACATTACCTTGGTTAGCAGCAAGTTCGTAATAATGAACAGCAAGCTCAGTACATTGTAGTGTTCCTATACCATCAGCATAGCAATCTGCAATATGCTCTTGGCAATAAGCATCACCAGCTTCGGCACCAGCTAAATAAAGTGTTGCTGCCCCCTTAAATTTCCCTAAAGCCTCATAGCAAATAGCAGCATCCCTTTGAGCCTCAACAACACCTTGCTTAGCTGCATGAACTAACCATTGAGCAGCTCTAGGAATGTCCTTTGTAATTCCATCACCCTTCATATAGGCTAAGCCTAAATAATATTGGCTTAGGGGATGAGCATATTTAGCTGCCTCAGTAAACCATGCAACTGCCTGAGTAGAATCTTGATGAATACCAGTACCTTCTAAATAACAAATGCCTATCATATAACAAGCTTCAGTAATTTTATTTGTTGCAGCAATCATAAAAAGCTCGAAAGCTTTTACAACATCCTTACTTACACCCTTACCATAGTATAAACAATCCGCCAAATAATATGCAGCTGCATAATTACTTTTATCATTATCCACAATTTGCTTAAAAAGACCAGCGGCTTCTTTATATTTTTCTTCATTATATAATTCTTCAGCTCGTTTAAAAACACCTTTAAATTGATTTATTACATATTCAGCCATTATAAAATTCTCCCATATTGAAATTAATTATATATTTATTTTAACGTAAAAGATTAATAAAAACAAGAAAAAGGGCTGTAAAAAAACCTAGGTTTTGAAAAAAACAAATTTAGGACTTTTATAGTCCTTTTTTTGTCTATAAAAGCAAAAAACGCTCGGGGAATCGAACCCGGAGCTGTCTTTATGGTAAAATATTGTTGGAC
>DVKU01000148.1 GCA_018715825.1 Candidatus Avacholeplasma faecigallinarum | reverse complement strand
AATGATTATGATGAGGTTGGACTATGCTATATGGGTAGTAACTACCAATATATATGTATTCGTAGAGTAGATGGCAAAAACCACCTTCAACTAAGACAAGGATATTTTAATCAGGACCATGATGTTGTTTTATTTGATAGCATTTATCAAGGCGCTGAAATTACATTTATGATGAAGTTTAGCTATCCTAATATTTATCAATTAGGCTTTAATCAAAGCTATTTAAAAAATAAATTTACTGCTACACCAGGCAAATGGATTGGTGGCAAGTATGGAATATATGCAAAAGGACTTAAGGATGGAGGAAAGGCTATATTTTCATCCTTTATAGTAAAGAAGGTGAAGTAATGAAGGAAAATGATCAATTTATTTTAGATATAAAAAGAATGGGTATTAACGGCGAAGGAATTGGTTTTTATAATAAACTAGCCATATTTGTAGATGGAGCAATACCCGGTGAGGGCCATGATGTAGTAATTACTAAATGTGAAAATAAAATGGCTTATGCTAAAAGCGTAGCTATAAAAAGTGTTTCTAAGGCTAGAGTGGAGGCCAAATGTCCTCATTATGAAGAATGTGGTGGCTGTCAAGTTATGCATGTTAATTACGATGATATGCTTAAATTTAAGCGTGATATATTAATAGAAGCATTAAATAGATATACAAGATTGGAGACTAAAGCATTTGAAATAAAAGCAACAATACCTAGTGAAAATCAATTTGGCTATCGTAATAAATCACTTTTACCAGTTAAAAAGATTGGACAAACTACAAAGGTATGTATGATGAAGAGTAATTCTAATATGTTAGTACCAATTAATGATTGTCTAATAACTAATCCAATTATAAATGAATTAAACACAAAAATTCTTGCGATTGTAGATGAGCTAAATATTTCCTCTTATATGCCTAAGTTTAATAGAGGAATTTTAAGATATTTAATGATAAGAGTAAACGAAAAAAATGAGGCTTTAGTTTGCTTTGTATGCTATGAAAGAAATAATCGTATTAAAGAACTTGCTAAAAGAGTTATCGAGCTTGAACATGTTAAATCAGTTTATGAGAACTTTAATACATCTAAAAAACAGGGTGTCCTATTAGGTGATGAAACTAATCATCTTGAGGGTAGTGAATATATTATTGAGACACTTGGCAACATTAAATATCAAATCTATCCAACAACATTTTTCCAGCTTAATTCTAAACAAGCTAAAAATATGTATGATATTATTTTAAAGTCTTGCAAGCTTTCCTTAAAGGAAAGAGTATTAGATGCTTATTGTGGTGTAGGTGCAATAGGTCTTTATATAGCTAAAATGGCTAAAGAGGTAATAGGTATTGAGTATAATAAGGAATCTATTGTAGCTGCAAATGAAAACAGTAAGCTAAATAAAATAAAAAATGCTAAATTTTATCAAGGTGATGCCCAATCTTTATTACCTAAAATGATAAAGGACGGTATAACTTTTGATGTTGTAGTCTGTGATCCACCAAGAACAGGTTTAGGTAAAGATTTTATTGAGGCTTTACTAAATTCAAATATAAAAAGAATTGTTTATGCCTCTTGTAATCCAGCAACCTTGGCTAAGGATTTAGAGATTTTAAGTGAGAAATATAAGGTTAATTCAATAACACCAATTGATATGTTCCCTCAAACAGCCCATGTTGAGACGGTATGCCTTCTTTCGCTGAAATAGTGATTAATACTTTGTATTAGAGATATTATTAATAATAAATAGAGAACAATTAAAAACAAAATAAGGAACAAATAAGGAACTGAAATATTGATATTAGTTCCTTATTTTGTTATAATATATGTGGAGATGATGTTATGAGGTTGACATTTAAATATACAAATGCTTTAGTAAATTATTTAATTAGAATTGAAAAGTACAAAACTGCTTTAGACTATTTGTTTTTACCAACTAGAGAAAAACAAAAATTAATGTATGAAGCTAAATTAAAGAAAACTCATTTTTCTACAAGTATTGAAGGTAATGTGTTATCGTATAATCAAGTTGAAAAAGTAATATCAAGTAAACAGGATACAAGACATTTAACCGCATAACAAGAAGTACAAAATTATTGGGATGCACTAACTTTTTTAGAAGAAGAGAATAAAAAGAAAACTCCAATTGATAAAGAGTTCATTTTAAGATTACATGATATTATTAAAAAAAATGGAAAGCTTGCTAGAATTCCATTTAGAGGACAAACTCCTCCAGGCGTATTATTCGCAGTATATGATTCAGTAACAAAGCAAGCTGAATATATTCCACCTGAATATATTGATATTGAACCTTTAATTAATGAGCTAATAGATTGGTATTATAATAATCAAGATTTGCCAGCTCCTATTTTGTCAGCCTTGATTCATTATGCACTTGTAACTATTCATCCATTTGTAGATGGTAATGGTAGAACTTCTAGGGCGCTTGCTACATACGTATTAATGCAGCATGATTATGATTTTAAAGGTTTTAATTCATTTGAAGAATACTATATGTCTGATTTAAATGGCTACTACGAATCGATTCAAATGGGACTACCGGCATTATTTTACGCTGGCAGAGAAAATCCTCCACATTTAGAAATATGGATTGAATACTTTTGCAAAATAATGGTTCTTAACGCCGAAAAAGTATATGAACAAGCGTTAGAGGTATCTAAAAAAGAATCAAATAATTTGTTAAAAGGTTTAAATAAAAAAGATTTAACATTATTAAGATATTGTTTGGAAAACGGAATAAAAGTAATTAAAAATAAAGAATTGGCTGATTTGTTTGGAGTCACACCAAGAGCCATTTCTAAATGGATGAGCGAATGGGTTGAAAAAGGTATTTTAGTGCCTAATTCTGGTAAAACAAGAATAACAAGTTATAATTTAACATACGAATATGAAAATCTTAAGGTTTCTGATTTAGGTTTTATTGAATAAATGGTTGATTTATTTTTATAAATCTAATTTGCGAAAAGCGGTCGCATGTTGAGTGTGTGACCATGTTGGAGCTAAAAACGGACAAAAATAAGTAAAAATAGTATGAGATTAGGGTTAAAAGGCCAAAAATGAGCTTTCTAACCTTATTTTTTTGCCTTATTTATTCACGAGAACAACCTTTTTATTAAAATTCAAAATTTTTAAAAATTAGTTTAGCTCGGTCTACTGAACAAATGAAAAATGGCTTATTAGAGATGTTTTTGAAAATAATTACATCTAAGGTCGTATGTATCAAAATGAATTTAATATGATATGTTCACTAACTATCAACCATAGGTCGATAGTAAAACCAGTGAACAAATGGGAAAAATTGGTGATAAGATTTTGATTTGTACTTGTAGTTCAAAAATAACATATGATATAGAATTATAGTTCTTTTGATGATATAATGTATTTGG
>DVKU01000147.1 GCA_018715825.1 Candidatus Avacholeplasma faecigallinarum | reverse complement strand
CAGCATAATGGAAGGTAACATTATTTATTTCTATATGTTTAATTGGTTGTTCTGGCAATCCATAAAATGTTCCAGCTGCTACATTAACATTACTACATTCAATATTTTTGAAAACAAAATTACCTAAATATGGTGTTCTATCATCAACAGGTAATTTATCCTTAGAATATACATATTCAGTATGACCATCAGGATCACAATAATAAAACATATTTATTACTAATGGAGTTAGAACGTCAGACATTTTTATATTTTCAAAAGTAATACCATCAATAATAGCATCCTTACCTCTACCTCGTCTTGTCTTTATACGTAATCCTCTATCTGTTTGATTAAAAAGGCATCTACAAACATCTATATTTTTAATGCCACCAGACATTTCACTACCTAAAACGATTGCACCATGACCAAAATTCATTGAACAATTGCGAATATTAAAATTTTCAGATGGTTTTTTATGCTTGCGTCCCATATAAATTTTACCAGATTTAATAGCTATACAATCATCACCAACTGAAAAATAAACACCTATTATATCGACATTTTTACATGATTCAGGATCACAACCATCTGTGTTAGGTGAATTTTTAGGATTTATTAATTTCAAATCCAAAAACTTCAAATCTTCGGAAAAATATGGATGTAAATTCCATGATGGGGTATTCATAACTGTAACTCCTTGTAGGGTTATATTTTTACAATGATTTAAAAATACACCACGAGGTCTCCATGCAATTCTTTTTGTTCTAACGTCTACCCACCAATCACTGTTTTGGGCATTCCCATCAATAACTCCTTGTCCTATTATAGATACATTTTCAACATTAATACCCGTAATTATACTTGCAAAACAATCCAAAGGATTACCTTCCCATGAACCAAGATTATATTCATCCTGTTCGTCAGTAGTATATACTACGCCTGGTAAAACTGGATAATGCTCTCGATTAATATCACCTAATAATTTAGCATCTTTATCTAGTTCAATGGTAATATTACTCTTTAGGAAAATAGGCCCAGTATAATAATTGCCTTTTGGAAAAAAGACCCTACCATTATTAGGACATGACAAAATACATGCCTGAATAGCATTTGTATCTAAGGTAACACCATCACCTTTAGCACCAAATTTTTTTACATTAAGTGTAACATATTCATCTTTTGTAACAAAATTTTTATGAAGTGAACTGTTATTATTTTTAATTTCAATTTTATATTCAGTATTGGGAGACAAATTAAAAATTGAAAATACATTTTTAGTTTGATTTTCTAAATATAATTGATCATTAAGAAAAATACTATAGGCAGTAGTTTCAAAAATATCATCATTAACAAGTTCTATGGTAACACTTCTAGAACTAATAAAAATAGTATTAAAATCCATAATTATTCACCTCTAATCTGCATTTTATATTTAATACGTTGATATAACATTATAATTAGATTTTTAATTAATAAAAATATAGCATCAACTACAATAAAGCATAAAGCATATGTAAATGGTTCTATACCACCATCAGATCTACCAAATACATTTAAAACCCATCCTTTATAACTTAATAGCATTGTTATAAAAAACAATATAATTGTAATAGCAAAAGAATATATTAGAGCCAATATAAATGATTTAAAGCCCTTCATATTTATCATGTTATATCTAAATGTATTATTTCTTCTATTGTACATCAATCGTGTCAAAGGTCTTACTATATAATTTATAAAGATAGCTGTAAATAAAGCTATTAATACTACTAGAATAAAACTTTCAGCCATAATAGATGCATAGTCAGTAAATTGATTTTGGGAGAAATCAAAACCAATATCTATACCACCAATTGCTATAAAGAAAACGGCAGCCGCAGCTGCCCAATACTTTAGTATAAGAATGATCAACCAAGACGGAACTTTAGATAATTTATCAAGTTCATAAGGATTAATATCTTCGTTAGAAACATCTTTTACTTTTTTACTCATTATCTATCAACCTTTTCGTATGTTCTATCATAACGAATGAAACCTATAACAATTCCTACTATACAAGTTACAATTGAAACTATTACTGAAGCAAGAGACATAATAAAGTTAAAATTAACAACATTATTCATAGAAGCAACAGAAATGTAACCACTATTTACACCAATAACAAATAGGAATAAAAATACAATGTAAGCAATTCCACTTAAAACTACAACAGAAGATGTAATACAAGCTCTAACCACAGAACCTAAATTTTTCTTTCCCATCATAGTTACACCAGCAAAAATATTTAAAATACCAGAAAGTACTAATATAAATAACAATATTGCTGTTGGATCAAATGAAATACCAAGATAATAACCGCCTTCATATGTTAAGCTTTGATATGACAAACCTTTAACAACAGGGGCATGGAAAACTAGGAAGAATCCTAAAAATACACCAGGAACACATACTAATAATCCAGGTAATTTCATATTGTTATACTTAAAACTTGCAGCAATATCCCTACCTAAATTTTTAAAATATGTACCCAAAACTTTTAATATTTTCTTAAATGTAGACTTCTTTTCAACATTATTATTATTATTTTCCACTGTCAATTACCCCCTTATCTAATTCTCTTTGTTGTTTCAATATCAAAGAAATGTACCTTTTCCATATCAAAACATGAACGAATAACATCAGCAGAAATTTCATCCCTACTATAAACTTTAGCGATGATATCTTGACCACCAAATGTACCGTAAATTAAATTATAGGCACCTAAAAATTCAGTATAATCAACATGGATATCAAATTGTGAATCCTTATGTTTTGCAAGAGAAGCATCATCAATATAAACATACTCAGAACGAGAAGCCATCTTAACAGCTTTTCCAGCATAGTTTTGTAAAATTTCACTTTGATGTTCTGTCAACTTAAGCTTTAAGCCAGAAACATGCTCAAAATATTGACAATCATTGCTAATAGTTCCATCAGCCATATTCATTGGTGGAGTACCAATAAATCCTGCAACAAATAGATTCTCAGGCTTATCAAACATTTCCTTAGGAGTAGCAATTTGTTGAACATAACCATCTTTCATAACTACAATTCTTGTAGCTAAAGTTAAAGCTTCAATTTGATCGTGAGTTACATATACGAATGTAGCATTTAATCTTTCATGTAATTGCATCAACTCTTTACGCATTGAACCACGTAATTTAGCATCCAAGTTAGATAGAGGTTCATCTAATAAGAAAACTACTGGGTCACGTACTATAGCACGACCACAAGCAACACGTTGACGTTGACCACCAGAAAGTTGTTTTGGCTTACGATTTAGATATGGAACTAATCCTAAAATCTCAGCTGCTTTCATTACTCGAGCATGAATTTCAACTGGATCAACTTTTCTAATAGTTAGAGAAAAGGCCATATTGTGATAAACTGTCATATGTGCATATAGGGCATAGTTTTGGAAAACCATAGCTATATCTCTATCCTTAGGTGCAACATTGTTTACACGTTTACCATTGATAATCAAATCACCTGAAGAAATTTCCTCAAGACCAGCTATCATACGTAAAGTGGTAGACTTTCCACATCCAGAAGGACCAGCTAGTACAATGAACTCACCTTTTTCAATTTCTATGTTAAAATCATATACAGCATGGAAGCCATTAGGATATACCTTATTGACATCCTTTAAAATTACATCTGCAGACATCTCATAATCCTCCTATCCTAATTTTTCTTAAGGCTATCTAAATATGTATTCAACTTTTTAGATCTAGCATAACCTATTATACCAGATAAAATAAAGAATAAACCAGCTAAACAAAGTAAAACAATAGCAATAGTAGCTCTAACATAACCACTAGATGGTAACCATGCGTTAGCTCCACCTGTATTTACACCAGTAATTGGTAAACCTAAATATTTTAAAGCTTCATTTTCTAAAGCCTTATCTTGTGTACTTAGTGCTGTTAAATATTTTGAATAATAGATGATTAACTGCAAAGGTATCCAAAAAATTCTAGCAATACAAATACCACCAAAAACCATTAAGCCAATTGAGGCATTTTTTGAATACGCTTTAGCTTTTTCACAGCATAAAAAGCCACCTAGTAAAATAATTATATTTAATATAATTTTTAAAATAATTGCAAAAGTGATAGGTTGTGTACTATTTAAACAAATGAATGCAGCAAATAAACTACATAAAATAGCAACAAAACCTAAAGTATATGATAAACTATTCGCTCTATAGCGCATCATTTCAACTGAATTTTTATCAAATTCTAAATCTGACATTGTATTAAGCGAACCCTTATTTTCCATTTCATTATTAATCATTGCTCATTACCACCTTTTCAATAATTTCTTTTCTTTCCTTTCCAGTTGCTTTATATTTAATAATAGCAGTGGCAATTAGGAATATTGAATATAGGCAAACTAATAAGAATAATACATCATAAATAATGTATGTAGTTGAATCACAGCTATACAAATCTTTTAAATATTGGATATTATTAATTTGTTTAGATGCTTCAACCTTTGTATCTGGATTTTGTAATACTGATACACGATTGAATAATTCAAAATTATTGTTAAAAGTTCCCATTAACATTGTATTCATAATAATCATTACAATTGAAAAAATTGAAACGATTCCTGGTAAAATTATACCACCATATAAATTACTTTTATAATAAATTCTTCTATTGTGATTTGATAACACTAACAATATTGCAAAACAAACTATTCCAGTAAGAGCATAATAAAGTATTATGTTATTAAAAGAACTCATAGATTGTTGATAATCAAATACTATTTCTTTATATTGATTAAAATCTTTTGCAAATGTAGTATCACTTGTTTCCTCAAAGAAATCCCACATTAATTGGTTAGTATTTCCCAATGCATCTTCTGTATCTCTAGCTATTACATGTGAACCTGTAGGTGATTGAACATAATACACATGAATATGTGCGTACTGTGACATATAAAACAATGATGCTATTAATGTAACAAACATTAAAATTCCAAAAGCAAAATAAAAATATTTCGCCTTACTTGTTAAAAATTTAGACATTTTTTAACCTCCTAATTATAAACCTTATGTGTATAGACCTTTTCGGTCTATACACAAAGGTCACACTAAAGTATTATTTTAAAATAAATTATTAATTTGTAGGTTGCAATTCAGAAGGAATAGCACTATCACCAATACTCTTAGCATATTGATATAAGTAGATTTCATTCTTTATTGACATTTGCTCTTTTACAGTAGCCATAGTATAGCTTGCCTTATTAGCATCAGTACCTAATACTGTAGTATCATCACAATCTTGAGAAATCCACATAACCCAACCAGCAGGTTTATCAGAGCACTTATCAGAAGACCAGAATGCAGTTAAACCAGCATATTTAGCTTGATTATCAGCTGAAATTGAAGGATATCCAGCAGTAGGAACTGATGTATCCCATGTATTTGTACCAATAACTTTATCAACTAATGAAGAATTAACTACACCTACTGCAATAGCAGTCTTTAAGTTATTTAAACCTATTTGACCATAAGAGTTAGTTGCTTGAACGTCTAATGCTTTTGAACGCTCACATCCGATACCATGAGTTGAACCGATATTTTCACGCATAAATGTCCAGAAATCTTTACCAGATTCAGCTAACATTTGTCTAGTTTTTTCATTTAATACAGGTGATTCTTCACCAGCAATAACTTTTAAATCATCTTCCCAATATTGTTCAGGACCGAAATCTTGGATTCTAGCTCCTTCTTCAGAGAACATATAATCCATTAATTTTATAGCATCAGCAATATTATCTGAAGTAGTAGGAATACACCAAGAGTTACTCTTTAATGTTCTGTTTTCATCAGCATGACGAACTAAAGTAGCTTTTAATGTGCTATCTTGGTTTACGCCTGTATTCCAGTAAGCAAGAGGAGGTAAAATTGGCATAATACCTTTTGAAGAATAAGGAATCTTACGAGAAGTTGGATCAGTACCAACACCATCAACCATATCATTTGAAGCTGTAGTTGCTGCAGCATAGTCGTACATCATAAATCCATATTCAGCATCATTAGTAGTTTTCTTAAAATACTTATCTAGGTATGCTGTACCAGATGTAGAAGCTGGTTTATCCCAGAATTTATCTAGAATTAATCCTTCCTTATAAATAGCCTTTAAATACTCTAATCCATCATATGTAGCTTGAGTAGTTGCAGCATCTCTTAATTTACCATCAGCAGAGAAATAAAGCATTTCCTTTTCAGAAACCATACCTTGAATTCCCCATAATTGTAACATATCAGCAATGTTATCAACACGGTTATTAGCTTGACCACGAGGGAAGAATGTTTCAATTTCTTTTGTACCATCACCAGTGATTAATTTAGGATTTGCCTTAACAACACGCATTAAAGCAATTAAATCATCTGGTGTGTAAATTGCAGAAATACTTGTAAATACTTCTGAATATTTAGAATATAATTTACCATCACCAACAAGATCACCATAAACATCTTTTAAATATTTTTGGAATTGTTCAGCTAATTGTTTACCTGTACAACCATTTGCTAATAAAGCATTTTGTTGCTTTATAATATTTTCTACAACATTTAGTTTAGCTTTTGTAGCTTTTCCATCAGTACCAACAACTGAAACTTCAACTTTACCATCAGTACCTATTGCATCAGCTCTATAGTTGTTATCGCCCATATATGGTTGATAAGAACCACTTTGAACAACATTTTTACTTGGGTTAGAACCACCATTTGTTGTTCCAGTATCAAATTGATTTAAATCTGTTGTATCAATAACCTTTTCAGCAATTTGTGTGTCCATAACGAACATTCTTTCAATATCGTTATATCCATCGAAATATGGAGTATAGTAGATAGCACCAGATTGCTCTAGAGTTTTTCTAATTGTAGGGTTAGCCTCTAAGAAAGCCTTAAAGTTTGGCATTTCATCTAAATGGTCTACTAAGTTTACAGCATCACCTGCATTACCCATTTTATTGATATTTGCAGTAGTATTGTAGAATAAATCAATTTTTTGTTTTGCATCAGTATCTGATACATAGCCTTTTGATTGAACTAGGTTATAAGTATCATTATCTGCATCTGTTGTGTAGCCTGAAGCATCTCTAAATTTAATATTTAAATTATCAGAAAATGCCTGCCATGTTGGAAGTAATACACCGGTAGTGTATGTCTTCTCTTCAATAGTGTTTGTGAATGCACTTGCGCCTTGGTAAGTGATTCCTGAAGCACCTTGATAATTAATGTAAATATCAAGGCCTGTTGTGTCTGTACCACAGCTTGCTAGTGAAAGTCCAGCAACTGCAGCAAGTCCGCATAAAGCGATTGTTTTCTTTTTCATTTTTCCTTTTCTCCTTTTCTTATTTTCTATCTATTATTCTTTAACTCCACCAACATTGACACCTGCTGCAAAATACTTTTGCAATTTAGGATATACAATGATGACTGGAATGATAGAACAAACTATAAAAGCATATTGCAAAGCGTATGTTGAAACATTTGCTAACTTTGGATCTGTACTACCACTTTGTTCAATTTGGTCAAGAATAGTTTTTAATGTAACTTTAATATATACTGTCAATGGCTGATCATCTTGGCCTAATAGCATTTGAGCCCATAGATAACCATTCCAACGAGATACAGCATAGAACATAGCAACTGTTACAATTGAAGATTTAGACATTGGAATATAAACCTTAGTTAAAATTTGGAATTCAGTTGCACCATCTATTGTAGCAGCTTCTTCTATTTCAGTTGGAATACCACTAAAATAGTTTCTTAATAATACAATGTTAAATGCATTAAAACCTAAAGCTATAATGAACATTTCACGATTTGTAACATTAAATCTTAAGAAGTTTTGTAATGTAGGAATCATACCTGCATTGAACCACATTGTAAATACTAACATAAAGTTAAATCCACGGCCAAACATCAATCTTGTCTTTGATAATGCATAAGCACCTGTTATTGCAACAAGCATTGAAACTAAAGTACCATACATTGTGATAAAGAAAGAGTTACAATAAGATAACCAGAAACCTTTTGATTCTAATACATACTTATATGTATCGAATTGTATATCAATAGGCCAAAAGAAAACCTTTCCTTGTAATACTGCATCTTTTCCTGATATTGAGTTTGACAATATAAATAAAAATGGATATAGACAGCATAGTGCAAAAATTGTCAACAATACATATGATAATATTTTAAAAATTATTTCAGATCTATCTAGTCTTTTCATTTGCAATTCCTCCCAATATTAGAACAATGAAGTAGATGATACACGTCTACTAATAGCATTTGCACCTAATACCAAGCACATTGCTATAATTGCATTAAATAAATCCGCAACAATACCAACTTGAGGAATAGGGGTAACACCTTCAGCTCCAGATTTACCACTCATACGATAAACTAATGTTGAAATAACATCTGCAGTTTCCCATGCTTCACGTTTATCATTTACTAATAATATGATTTTTTCATATCCGATATTTAAGATTTGACCTATACGCATAATCAACATAATTGTTAATGTTGGAGCCATACCAGGCAATGTAACATAACGGATTTGTTGTAATTTTGAAGCACCATCAATTCTTGCAGCTTCATAACTTGTTGGTGATATAGCTATAATAGCGGCAAAATAAACTATAGAGCCATAACCAGCGCCTTCCCAAACTCCTGATACCTGATATATAGGTCTAAAGAATTTAGGTTGTCTTAATAATGTAGTAGTGAATACATCACCTTTATCATCTACTGCTGCTCCTATTTTAACCATCAATTGATATAGCATTCCTCTTGGAGCCTCACACCACAATGTAATAATTGTTGTAACAACAACTAATGATACGAAGTGAGGTAAATAAGCAGCTACCTGTAAAAAGCTTCTATAGCCTTGATTTTTAATTTCACTAAACAATAGTGCTAGGAAAATAGGAATAGGGAATCCTATTAATAATCCATACATACTATTAACGAATGTATTTCTAAAGGCAGACCAGAATAATGTAGCATTAGAACCAACAAATATATTTTGTAACCAATAGAAACCACACCATTGAGTATTATAAACTAAAGAGTTATCATCGCCCCATTTAAAACCTGTCAAAATACCTCCGATAGGAAGATATTTAAAACAAACTAAAAAGGCTAACATTGGAATTAACAATACATACAAACGCCAATCTTTAGCAAGTGTATAAAGTGTACGTTTCCATTTTGTAAGTTCGACCAAATTAACAACATTTTGATCTGTCTCAACAACTTTTTGCATGCGCAACACACCATCCTTTTAAAACTTAATTTTCATCTGAATCATTTGTGTCGTGTGATTCAGGTTCGGTTTTATCATCTTTAGATTCACTCTCAGCTATAGAGAAATTCTTTTCATCCTCTAAATTTGATTCAACCATCTTTTTATCATCAATAAGCTTGTCAACAACATTGTTAACAACTCCTTGTGACCTTAAAATAAATAAACCAATTATGGTAATAAACAATCCCAATAAATTATATATATAACCAGATTGAGCAAACACACATATATTATGTGTTATGTTCTCCATAACACCCGTATCTGGATTTTTTATTGGCTGATTGACTATTATTTCACCAATTTCAAAAATACTACCCGTAGTTAACAGTCTAATAGATAAGAATTGAAACAGGCAAAACAAACCATAATTTAATAAAACTAATCCAATCATTACAAATGAGTCATGTAATACTTTCTTTGTTGTAAATTTTTTATAAAAAATCACATTAATTCCCATAGGCAAAAATCCAACTACTGTAGAGATAAATAATTGCCATGGCAATTCGGTGTACATAGCCTTTAGATAGTCTATATCATTGAACATACCACCAACAACATTAGCCGCTGCCATAAATGGAATAACAATCATACCCCAAAGATTCCATCTAGCAATAGCAACAAAAGTTATTAACATTCCAAAAGTAAATGTTGGTGCTGCCATAAGCACATAGCCTGATATTTTAGTGATAAATCCCTCAAGAAGACAACCAATTACTATTAATATAATTAAATCAACAATTTTATATTTATTTACACTAATAGTAACACCTCATAACTATGCCTAGACAAGCAAAAAAGTCTAAAGCGACTCTAGAAATATAATATGCTAAACAAGCATCTACATCCCGACAAAATACAAGCATTGGTATAACGCTTACATATTTCATAACTTATTTTATCATTCTTGACCTTATTAGTCAATAGAAAACGATTACTTTTTTTCGACCGTAAAATTTCTAAATTGCATATAAATAATGAGAATTTACTTATTTAATTTAGTAAATATATGATATAATTATTCCATAATAAATATTATACATAAGGAGTCTATATGCAATATATTATAACCAATGATATGTCAATTAATGATACTATAAAAATTCTTAAAGCAGGTGATACTTTATTATTAAAACCTGGTATTTATAAAGAAAAAATAGAAATATTAGCTAATGATATTACTATTATTGGTGAAGAACCTTCTTCTACTGTTATCACTAACCATGATTTCTATCATAAAATTATGAGCGATAATAATGAATGCAACACCTTTAGAACATACACAATGTTTATCAATGGCAATAATGTAAGATTAAAGAATCTTACTATTGAAAATTCAGCTATACCATCTAACAAATATGGTCAGGCTGTTGCTCTACATGTTCAAGGAAATAATTTTCAATGTGAAAATTGTATTATTAAAAGTGCGCAGGATACTCTATTCACTGGTCCACTTCCTGCAAATTTAATACAAAGATATAAAGATTTTCTTCCTAATTATTTTTTAGTGGATAAAAGTTCAAAACAAATATATAAAAATTGTACTATCATAGGAGATGTGGATTTTATTTTTGGTGGAGCAACAGCATTATTTTATGAGTGTAAGATTGTTAGTTTAGCTAGAATGGATAAAATTCTTAATGAACCTAATGGATATATTTGTGCTCCTTCTCATAAAAAAGAACTACAATACGGTTTTTTATTCTATATATGCGATATTATTTGTGAAAATGGTTGTTCAAATGTATATTTAGCAAGGCCATGGCGTGACTATGGATGTGCCGCATTTATCTTATGTAATATGGCAGAACACATTAATCCTATCGGCTATAACAAATGGGGTAATACCAATAGAGATAAGACTGCTAGGTTTTATGAATACTCATTAAATATTGATATGACCAAAAGGGCTCCATGGATTAAAGTTTTAAATGATCAGGAGGCAAAAGATTATTTAAAAAGCTTCAATGATTTTTTAGGAAATTTTGACCTTTAAGCCCAGTTGTATATATTTCGACTTTTTTCGACATTTGCGATATTGTATACTATAATTCGACAAGCGATGTTTGTCGAATTATTTTGTATCAAAAAAATATTGAAAGTATTTTAATAAAATGCCTTGCATTAAGGTTTTTTTTACAATATGATAGCGAATGTATAAACAATAGGGAGGAATAAAAATGGCAAAAATTATAGTGGCTGATGACAATAAAGAATTATTATGTATGGTTTCTGAATTTCTAAAAATGCAACCAAATATTGAAATTGTAAAAACATTTAATACAGGAATGGATCTATTACAACATTTAGAGTCTGAATCTTGTGATATACTTCTTTTAGATGTTTTTATGCCAGAAATGGATGGTGTAAATGTATTATCAGAAATCAATTCAAATAAAAAATATCATCGCCCCAAAAAAATCGTAATGCTTACAGCATTTAACACAGAATCTATAATATCTAAGGTATCTCAATTAGGAGCTGACTATTTTATAGTTAAGCCAATTGATTTAACAAACCTACAAAAAACAATTCAATCACTACTAAGTGAAGAAAATAAAAAGGGATCAGGTTTTAGTTTGAAAACAACTCTTTCTATAGATAATGAAGAGAAAACACTAGATAGTGAAATAACTGAACTTTTACACGAAATAGGTGTACCAGCTCATATTAAAGGATATATGTATCTTAGAGAAGCAATAACAATGGTTTATAACAATGTTGATATTCTAGGAGGTATAACAAAAATATTATATCCTTCAATAGCCAAAAAATTTAACACTACATCATCACGTGTTGAAAGAGCTATTAGACATTCTATAGAGGTCGCATGGAATAGAGGAAATGTTGAGGCTATATCTCAAATATTTGCCTATACAATTAGTTATAATAAGAGTAAACCTACCAATTCTGAATTTATAGCTATGATTGCTGATAAATTAAGATTAGCACATAAAGTAACATGCTAAAACACATATTGTATTCTTAACTAAAAGAATTAA
>DVKU01000146.1 GCA_018715825.1 Candidatus Avacholeplasma faecigallinarum | reverse complement strand
TCACTAACAGCCTTAGAAACCTGCAATAATCCTCCTATGCAATCTCCACCGGCAAATAGACCCTCAATATTAGTCATCTTATCTTCATTAACAATTATATAATTACCATTTAAGCCAATTCCTAAATGCTTAGCCAAAGTAAAGCCACTTTGGGAACCACTAGCGATAAAGCAACCATAAATTTCAATAGTTTCCTTTGTTGTAGTAATTGATTGTAGATGGTCATCACCATTAAAGGAGACAATTTTATCACTTACAACCTTAGCATTACCAACATCAACAGTTAATGGCTCGCCATTTGTAAAAATAGTTAAATCAGGTATCATATTCTTTAATACCTCATATTCATGAAGCATATAATCTGCATTACCAATAATTCCAACCTTCTTTTTTCTATAAAAAAAGCCATCACAGGTTGCACAATAAGAGACACCCTTACCTTCAAATTTATTTGCTAAAGCAAATTTATTGCGGCTAGCACCTAACGCTAGCATAATTGTTTTAGCCAAATACTTATTAATTTTACAGCTAACCTCAAAGCCATCTACAAAATCGATACTTATAACCTCATCATAAATAACCTCTATGCCTAATGCCTTAGCCTGTTCTATACCGCTTTTATATAAATCTTCACCTGTAATTGATTTAATGCCATAATAATTCTCAATTTTATGAGCTGTTTTTAAAGAAACTGATTCTTTACCAATTACAATAGGATTAAAGCCATATCTTTTTAAATAGATAGCTGTTGAAATCCCACATGGACCACTACCAATAACAACACAATCCCACTTATTCATATATTTTTACCCACTCTAATAAATTTTCATAAGGAAAATAGCCTATTTTTTTATCCAATAATTCACCATTTTTAAATAATAATAGAGTTGGAATAGAGGATATATCATAATCAGAGGCTAAATCCTCTAATTCATCAATATTAATTTTAATGATTTCTAAGCTAGTATTAGCATCTAGCATTTCCAATTCCTTTTTAAGCATTTGACAAGGATTACACCAATCAGCAAAAAAATCAACTAACACAAGGTTTTTATCTTTAATTTCAGTCATTAAATCGTTATTTTTTAAATTCTTAATCATTTATATTACTTACCTCCTAATGCTCTTTATGCTTATAATCTAAATTATCAACATTAACATGCTCAATAAAGTATTCACCTTTCATACTATCAGGCTCATGAGAAATTACAACATCACTTGAATTTAATTGTTCAGAGGCTAAAAATAGCATTATAGCTGCACAATTAGATAAATTTAAGCTTCTAATCCTATCGGTAGTAGGAATTCGATAACAATCATCAATATTATCCTTTAATATATCATAGGCAATACCTGTTGATTCTGCCCCAAATATCAAATACACATCCTCATTATGGCTTTTAAAATCTATTGTTGATGGGGATTTATGACCATATCTAGTTAAAAAATAATACTTTCCCTTATTTTTAGATTTAAAATCCTCGAAATTTTCATAAACCTCATAATTAATATACTCATAATAATCTAGACAGCTTCTTTTCAATTTTTGCTCATCAAGTTTAAAGCCTAAAGGCTTAATTAAATGTAATTTTGCATTAAACCCAACGCAGCTTCTCATTATATTTCCAGTATTTTGAGGAATTTCGGGATGATATAATACAACATTAATTTTCATAATTAAATACTCCTAACAAATTTTTTTAAAGCGTACATAATTCCATCTTCTAATGGTGATTTAGTAACATAGTCAGCATGCTTTTGGACTTCTAAATTTGCCTCACCCATTACAATAGATATATCACTTTGATCTAGCATCTCAATATCATTATAATTATCGCCAAAAGAAATTATCTTACTTGATGGAAATTTCTTCCTTAAAAATTTAATACCACTGGCCTTACTAATACCTTTGTTTACTACATCAAAGCCAATAGGGCAAACCCTTATAAATTTTAAATCCTTATACCTTGTAACATCTAATTGGTCTAAATCTAAGCCATAGACTCCAAGTGAATAAACATCTTCTAATGGTACATCTTTTTTTATGGTTATAGCCTTTTCTATATTAAAATAATCATAAAATTGTTCAAAAACTTCATCATCATTAAAAGCAAAATATTTATCTTTTGTTAAAAGACCTAAATGAAGATTATCAGCAATCATTTGTTGAATAGTTGATTTATTAATTGGGCTTTTAAAAATAATTTCATTTCTAACCACAACAATAGAGCCATTATTTAAAATGGCTCCATCAAAATCGATTTTTTCTAATACATATTTAAGCTGACCTAAACATCTTCCTGTTGAAAGCATAACAATATTATTCTTTTCTTTAAGCCTGTTGATAGCTTCTATCGCGCTTTTGGGAATTATACCATCCATTACTAAAGTACCATCAACATCAAATAAATATATATCACTCACACTGTTCACCAGTTAAAGAATATTCATCACAATCTAATATTTTAACCTTTATTCTTTGACCTAATTGAAGTTCATACTTAGCGGCAACAAAAATGCATCCATCTATTTCATCTGGAGCATAAGCATACGATCTTGCAACATACATAAATGAACTTTCATCATATCCGACTATAAAAGCATCATCTATAATAGTTCCAATACAAGCCTTATTTTTTTCTAAATTAATTTGCTGCTGGGCAAGCATAACTCTTTCATAACGCTTTTGCTTAGTTGATTGTGAGATTACATTTGGGTAATCACACGCTTTAGTATTTTCTTCTAAGGAGAATGTAAAAGCACCTAACCTATCAAACTTAACCTCATTAATAAATTCAATAAGCTTATCCACATCTTCCTCAGTTTCATATGGAAAACCAACTATTAGAGTAGTTCTAATAATGGCATTTGGTATTTCTTTTCTAATCTTGGCAAATAAATTTAATAAAAATTCTCTATTTCCCCTTCTATACATTTTCTTTAAAATTAAATCCTCTGAATGCTGGATAGGAATATCAAAATAAGGCATAACCTTTGGATTATTTTTTATAAAATCTATCAATTCATCACTCACAATATCAGGATATAAATATAAAAGACGAATTCTAAAATCACCCTCAATACTAACAAGCTCCTTTAATAAAGGAACAATCATAAGCTTGTTATATAAATCAAATCCATATTTAGTAGTATCTTGGGAAATTAAATTAATCTCGTATGCGCCCTCTTTAACCTCTTTTTCTACCTCTTCTTTTATTGATTCAATACTACGGCTTTTTAATCTACCTCTTATAAGAGGAATAGCACAAAAAGCGCAATGATTCATACAGCCCTCAGAAATTTTAACATAACGCATATAATTTGGGGTAGAGTAAACACGGTTAGTAAATAAAAAGTCATTATCTAAGTGACAGCGTCTATCTAAAACCTGATTGATTATTTCACCAATATTAGCATACTCATCGATACCTATAAATCTATCGACCTCTGGCAAAAGCTTTTCTATTTTTTCCTTGTAACGTTGTGGTAGGCATCCACAAACAATTAATTTAGAGCCATTTTTCTTATAATCAGCCATTTGTAAAATGGTATCAATAGCTTCTTTCCTAGCTGGTTCTATAAAAGCACATGTATTAACAATAATTACATCAGCCTCATCAGGCAAGGCAACTATTTCTAAATCCTTTTTACAAACACCTAAAATCATTTCTGAATCAACTTGGTTTTTGGCACAACCAAGGCTAATCATATACAACTTCATTTTATCATCTATAGCATTAATCCTAGTCCACACCATAGTATTATTGTTAAAAATACTATAAATATAACTGTAAATGCTCCCTTTCTTTTTCTAAATAATCCATATAAAGCCCCTATAATTAATCCAATAAATGGATATAAAGACCTCAATGTGTCTAATGAATTACTATTTTTATAAAAAATAGCAAAATAGTTATTAATAAATTCTGTTAAATAAATAGCAAAAACACTACTAATAAACGCTAAGGCTAATAAGCCTAGCATACTTATAATTCTATGGCAACGCATAGCCACTTTATAATTATATGCTTCGTTTTTGTTAATTTTTTCAATATTTGTACTTACTTTTACAGTAGAATTAAAGCTTTTATCATAATTATTTTGTAATAAATATAAATTTGATAAGGCTAATTGACTTTTATTAATCCTAATAGATAAAATAGTACAACATATTAAGGCAAAAATAACCATACCTACAAATAAAATTTGATAAGGTAAGGAAAAGAAAACTTTAGGCAAATATTTATCTAAGCTATTAATAAATAAAGGTAAAATATTAACAAGTAAAATTTCAATAGTTAATATTAGGACAAAAAAGACATCAAAGGCTAAAAATCTAGCTAATTTTTTTAGAAATCTAGTTTGCTTTTTTAAAATCTTATCAATCTCTAAAGACTCTATTTTTTTATCTTTATCATCATTAGCATCATCAATTTGTTCTACCTGAAGCTTAACTGTATGACTACGAATAAAATTTGCACAAATATAGGTATTGCAATAATATTTATCTAAAACATATTCCTCTACATCATATTTAGCTTTAACCTCTATATTTTGGGCTCTAAATTGATTGATAAATTCAATATAAAGATTATAAAGCTTATGACAAAAATCAATATACCTATTAAAGCTATATTTTTTAAGTAAGTGACGATACTCTTTTTTACAATTCTTTAATTGCTTAGCTAAGCCCTTACTTTCTTTATTGTAATTATATTTATCATAATTATCTAATAACCACCAATAAAAGGTATCACTAATAAGTTTCTTAAGATCAGCCTCTTCAAACTCAACCTGTAATAATTTTATAGCATCAAAAATTGGCATTTGACTATTATAAAGATTATATACAGCTTTAAAACCGACCTTATGAGCCAAAACTAATAAAAACCTTTCGTTTTTTACAACCTTTAAGGCTCTTCTAAAGCATTCCTCATCATATATAAAAACATTTGCTATAAAGCTTTTTAAAGATTCTACATAATCAAATTCATAGTAAGTTGATAAATAATTGTAAACAAATTCATCATCTATATGCTTTTCAATAATATAAGAGTCATTACATAAATTTGAATCTATATTTAAATTAGCATATGTCCTAGTTATACCTAAATCCTCAATAAAGGCATAAATACCCTTATGCTTAGGACCATATTTTTTTATGTAGGAAAC
>DVKU01000145.1 GCA_018715825.1 Candidatus Avacholeplasma faecigallinarum | reverse complement strand
AATGATTATTTAGATTCTTTTTAATAATTATTTAATTTTTTATTGGAGAAAAAACTAGCTATTTTACTATATTTTTAATAGACATTTATTTTGTATATAATTGTCTAGATTTATAGATTAAAATTCTTTCTATATTTTTAGCTCCAATCTTATTTAAAATATCTGTTTAAAAGTCTTATTTTATTATTTAAATTCATCTTTTCTAAAAATATATATTCTTATATAATTTATAGAATCACTGTACCATTTTGAAATTATAAAATTATCTAGTTAGTATATTTATTTAAAATAGACATTCATTTTGTATAAATAAAAAAAGAGGATTAATCCTCTTTTGTATCCATCATTATTTCAAATAAGGTCATTTGTTTCATTTTGCTACCCATCATTTCTTCAGGAACTAAGCGAATCCATGTAGCGGAACGGCCTGTACCATTTGATCTTATTTTATTTTGTTCCTTTAAATTAGCTAAAGCCCTATTGATAGTTGAATCAGAAAATTGTGGATGAGCATTCTTAATTTGTTCCTTAGTAAACACTTCTCCAAGCTTTAAAATTGTAGCTTCCACATTATCTATTTTTCTTATTTTTTTATCAAAAGTAAAATCTGAAACGCTATTATCTACTTGCTGATAGCACTCTAAAAGCTTTTTTATTAATAATTGATTCAATGGAGCTGTCTGAGAAAAGCCCTGCTCCCAATTATAACTGGCAGAAATAATGGCTGTTTCAAATTGATCTTTATTTTCAAAATATACCTGGAAAAAGCTTACATATTTAAAAACATTAAATCTTTCTCTAAATAATAGACAATAAAAAATTAATAAAGCTAAAAATTCATTGTGATTAGTATAGACATTTAAATGTAACAAATCTATAAATAAATTTGTGATTAATTGAGTTGGTTCTACCCGTCTTTTAGCCAATAATTTTGAATATTGCATTAATTCACTGTCTAAGGCATTACGCTTTGAAACTCTCTTTTTTTCCTCTAATAAATTTACTCTTTCTTTCTTTATCTCATATGCAAAATCGATAGTTTCTGCATTACCAAATATATTTTTTGCTAGATGTAAAAATTCATTACTTGTCAACTCAATATCATTACCTTTTTCCTGTACAAGAGAAAATACTGTTTTCAAATTTGCTAAAATAGTTTCATCCTTAGTTTTAGGGTTAGCATTCTTTTTTATAATTAATCTTACCCTATTTTCTGTTATATTAAGATTTAAAAGCTTAGCAGCATAAAAGGTATCTTTTTCAATTGTAACCTTTATAATACCTGCTAAATTACTTTTTAATACATCCTCATAGTAAAAATCTTTACCTTTACATGTATATAGTTTTGTTAAATCCATAACTAATTCAGCAGGATATGAAATTCTATCTAAATTATTTAAACAATTCATACTTACACACCCTTATAATTTACCTAATTATTATAACAAAATGAATAGTTATTTTCAATTTAAAAAGACAAAATATGCCAAATGATTTTAAGTTTTATCACTTCTTTTTCATTTGGCATATTACCTGTTATACTTATTTAATTTTAGGCTGTTTTAAGGCTTAAATTTAAGGCTATTTAGTGTCATCTGTGTAAAATATCGAACCACCAATAAACTCGCGTATTAAGGAATTACAAGGGATCCATTTATCACTAATTTCTTGAAAATATTTTAAAAATTTTACCAATCTATTAGCAGTAATAAAATTAGGGCTATCACTTTTTACCTCTTCTAAAAGAGGTATTGCATATTTTTTCATAACACATAACTCGTAGCTTAATTCAGAATTAAATACAAAATCTGCATTGTCTTGGAAAGGATAAATCCATTTGAATTCTCCATTTCTTACAGATTGCCATGTTTCTAATGTTCTTTCACAAGATGTATTTCTATATTGATGATCTCTAACCATTCTTCTGATTAATCTTATATCCGAAAAGCTAATCGGATTATGATCATCAATGTGATATTGAGCAATAGGGGCAATATAAATTTTAAATTTACATTCATTAGAAATGGATGGAGTTAAATCATCATTTAAAGCATGAATTCCTTCAATTAAAATAGGCTGATGATATTTTAACTTAACAGGTTTAGTAAAGGTCCTAATTTGAGTTTTAAAGTCATAAATAGGCAATTTAGCACTATCACCTTGAATTAATTTGCATAAAACATCATTAAATAATGCTCTATCTAATGAATCTATATGCTCAAAATCAGGTTTACCATCCTCATCTAAAGGAGCCATATCTGGCGTGTTATAAAAATTATCTATACTAATCATTAATGGTTCAACACCCCTACTCATTAGTTCAATTCTCAATCTATTAGTAAAGGTAGTTTTTCCACTAGAAGATGGACCCGCTACTGCAATTAACTTTATATTGTCCAAATTTTCGATTATTTTATTACCTAAATCGGCTAGTTGGCGATTATGTCTAGCCTCACAGATATTGATAAACTCTAAGGCTTTACCACTTTTTACTATTTCATTCATTTGACTAATAT
>DVKU01000144.1 GCA_018715825.1 Candidatus Avacholeplasma faecigallinarum | reverse complement strand
ATTGATAATTAATATTCTTTAAATCTTGATTTAATAAATTAATTAAATACCCACGATAAATCATAGTCCCATTTTTATTTTCTATAATAGGAAAATAATCATTTCTAGTAGATTCTTTTATAAATAAATTATGACTATGAGCCTTTATATTAGCCTTTTGTTCATACAAGGTTAACAATTTTCGCTTGGAATAAAACATTAGTCGATAGCCAAATACCTGATAAAAGAGTGGGGCATTAACAAGCTCTTGACTATGACAAACATCGCTAAATGGAATTTCTAAGCTCATACCTATAGCCTTAAAATTATAGCTATTAAAAGCTTGTAAATCTAAATAATTAGTAATCATTGTTTGAGGATCATATATTAATTTATCTAAGATATTATATTTTTTAGCTATACTTACGCAAGCTAAATCAGTAACTAAAAATAAAGCATCATCCTTATATTTTAAAATAAATTCTTCTAAAGCGTCTGTTTCATTAGGATAAATCATTTTGTTAATTGCAAGTATAATGCCTTTATTTTTATTTTTTAAAATCATTATGGCCTTATCTATATCTAGTTCATCATATATTAAGGAAAAAGCTTTGAAATTTAAGATAGCTCCATCTAGATAATCTACCCACTTATTTAATTGTTTTAAATTATATACACTAGCTATAGTTTGCATATTTACCTCGAATAAAAATCCATGACAAGCATGGATTTATTTTTAAAATCTAAAGTTTCCTTTGCCTTTTCCTTTACCCTTTTTATAGGTAGTTGGGGCAATTGACTGATAATTACCAGTCTTAATTTGTGATTCCATTCTTTTTACATCAGTCTCACTCATATTACGCATTTGCTTCATAGAAGCCTTCATTTGCTCTAAAGATTGACGTAGCTTATTAACCTCTTGAATACTTCTACCAGATCCTTTAGCAATACGTTCTCTACGCTTAAAATCTTTATCTATCAATTCTGGATGCTTACGCTCTTGTTCAGTCATTGAATAGATAATTGCCTCTATTTTGTCAAATGCCCTATCATCAACCTGACTCATTGCCTTTTTCATTTGACCAAGTCCAGGAATAAAACCTAAAATTTTAGATAATGAGCCCATTCTTTTAATCATTTTAAATTGCTTAAGCATATCATTATAATTAAAAGAGCTACTCATCATCTTTTCAGCCATTGACTTCATTTCATCTTCATCGATATTTTCTGTTACAGTATCAATTAAAGATAGGACATCACCCATACCTAAAATACGATCTGCTAAACGATCAGGATAAAAAATCTCCATAGCATCAAGCTTTTCGCCATTAGACATAATCTTAATAGGGATGCCAGTCATTTCCTTAATAGATAGGGCAGCACCACCACGAGTATCACCATCAAGCTTAGTTAGAATAATACCTGTAATATCTAAATCCTTATGGAAGGCTAAGGCAACATTAACAGCATCCTGACCAGCCATAGCATCTACAGTTAATAGGATTTCATCTGGCTTAGCTATTTCTTTAATGTTTTGAAGCTCCTTCATTAAATCCTCATTAATTTGCAAGCGGCCAGCGGTATCTATAATTACAAAATTAGCCCCTTCCTCTTTGGCATGCTTCAAGCCTTCAGTAACTATTTTTTCAGCTGATACCTTAGTACCCATATCAAAAACAGGAACATCAATTTGCTTACCTAAGGTTTTCAATTGCTCAACTGCAGCCGGACGATAAATATCAGCGGCAATTAGCATTGGCTTTTTCTTTAATTTTTTACGATAAAATAAGGCCATTTTTCCAACAGCAGTAGTTTTACCAGCACCCTGTAAGCCGACAGCCATAACAACGGTCATGCCAGATGGTTTGAAATTTAATTCAACAGCCTCATCACCTAAGGTTCTTTTTAGCTCTTCACGAACAATTTTAACAACCTGTTGACCTGGATTTAATCCTTTTAATATCTTTTCTCCAAGAGCCTGCTCTTTTATATTAGCTAAAAATTTTTTTACTACCTTATAGTTTACATCGGCCTCTAAAAGTGAAAGGCGTACCTCACGAAGCATTTCATCAATATCTTCTTCATTAAGCTTACCCTTACCGGTAATTCTTCTTAATCCCATTTGTAATCTAGAGCTTAAACTATCAAATGCCATAATCTTACTCCTTTAATATATTTATAACTTCTTCTTTAATTTCATCTTTAATCTGTAATTGGGCAATTTGGTCTATTTTAGATTTAAGTTTTAATTTTTCTTCATAATCCATTAATAATATACTAACCCTTTTGATTTGATCAAATACGCCATTACGAGAAATTTCGTGATTAATTGCTATTTCTGAAATTGATAAGTCTAAAAAATAATATTCCTCAAAATAATTTTTTTGCTTATCAGTTAAAAGAGAGCAATACAAATCATATAATTCAATTAATTCTTCTCTTTTTTCTATCATTTTAATCCTCAAAAAAATCAGCAAATAATCCATAAAGATACTGCTCGATATCAAATACCTCTAAATCCTCAACACCTTCGCCAAGTCCAATATACTTAATAGGTATTCCTAATTCATGCCTAATAGCTAAAACAATACCACCTTTAGAAGTACCATCTAGCTTTGTTAATATAACACCAGTAACATCGGTAGCCTCCTTAAAGGCTTTAGCCTGAGACATACCATTTTGACCAGTTGTAGCATCAATTACCAAAAGAGTCTCTTGAGGTGCATCTGGTATTTCCTTTTGAATAACTCGCTTCATTTTAGCTAGCTCATTCATTAAATTTACTTTATTTTGCAAGCGTCCGGCGGTATCACATAATAATAAATCATATTTATCACTTAAAGCCTTTTTTACAGCCTCATATATAACAGAGGATGGATCAGAGCCAGCTGGTTTTGTAACTATATCAACACCAATACGATTAGCCCATATTGAAAGCTGTTCTATAGCACCAGCTCTAAAGGTATCGCCTGCCGCAAGTAATACCTTTTTACCTTCTTTTTTATATTGGTAGGCTATCTTAGCTATAGATGTAGTTTTTCCAACCCCATTGACACCTACAAATAAAATAACTGATAAGCCATCCTTCTTTAAATTTAAATTGGCATTGACAATTTCCCCATTTAAATAGATTTCAAACATCTTATCCATTATCATTTCTTGAAGTAGCATTGGATCTGTTATATTTTTATGATAAACCTCTTCTTTTAAGTCATCAATAAAATCAACAACAGTATCAACACCTATATCAGCCATAATAAAAATTTCTTCTAGCTTGTCAAATAAATCATCATCAATATGATCACTTTGCTGTAATATATCCTTTAAGGTTGAAAGTGCACTTTCTCTAGTCTTATGTAGACCTAATTTATACTTCTTACTTTTTGCTTTATCCTTCTTTTTAAATAAATCAAAAAAGCCCATCATTATCACTCCATATCAAAAAAATTATAACATAGATGACCATCATATTCAATTAAAATCGCAATTTAGTCACTAATGCCTATAAATATGGCATAAATGTCAATTTAGTTTGATTTATATTTTTTTAAGATGTGCTATACTTTTTTTGGAGGTAATAAGATGAGTTTTCTAATAGTATTTCACAAGCTAGGAAAAAAAGTGCCTTATCACAAGAGGAAGTTGCACAAAAATTAGATGTCTCTAGACAAACAATTTCCAATTGGGAGCTAGGTGAATCTGTTCCCGATATTTATCAAAATATCAGGATGAGGTTGATATTTTTAAGTACAGGGCAATCTTAAGAAAGATTTTAGAAAACATCAAAAGTGTTTATAATTATTCTGAAATTGATGCAATGCTAGTGCTAAAGGATATTCTCTTTCATAAAACAAAAAAATAAAGACATTAAACATCTTTATTTTTTATTTATATAATCTAAATAATCCTCTTTAGACATTATATTTTTACATTTTGGATAATTGCTGCAGCCATAAAAAACATTACCCTTATTTTTGCCTTTAGAGGCAACCCTCATTATCATATGACCAGTATTACACTTTGGACATGTCACTTCTGGATTTTCATTTTGCTTTTTAATTTCACAATGATTTGAACAATATAAATTGCCATCTTTATCCTTAAGCATTAAGCTATTACAATTAGGACACTTTAAATTTGTAGGTTCATCATTATAAATATTTTTGCATTTTGGATAATTGCCACAAGCGTAAAAAACATTACCCTTATTTTTGCCTCTAGTTGCCACTTTTTTAAATAAATTATTTTTTTGGCATACTGGGCATAAAATTCCGGTATCATTATCCTCTTTATTTTCTTCCTTTTTAATGTATTTACACTCAGGATAATTACTACAAGCTGTAAATTCTCCATATTTACCTAAGCGAATAACTAGTGGCTTATGGCAAACAGGACAAAGCTCATCAGTCATAATTGGATAGGTAGCCTGCATATTTTTTGTTGCATTATCTAAAAGTGGTACAAATTCATTATAAAATTTCAAAAGCTGATTAAGCTTATCCTCTTCACCACTTGCTATCTTATCAAGATTGGTCTCCATTTCAGCGGTATACTTAACATTAATTAAGGATGAAAAATATTCACTTAATTTTTCTGTTGTTAAAATACCTTGGCTAGTTGGAACTAAGAAACGCTTTTCTACTGTTACATAGCCACGTTCCTTTAGGGTTTGAATTGTTTGAGCATATGTAGATGGACGGCCAATTCCTTTTTCTTCCATATCCTTAATCAAAGATGCCTCAGTATAGCGAGCAGGTGGAAGAGTCTTTTTATCTAAAATTGTGATTTCATCAGCATTGTAGCTTTTTCCAAGTTCAAAATTTGGTAACAATGTGTTTTCATCATCAATTTCCTTACCATAAACCTTTAAATAGCCATCAAAAACTAATTGCTGACCAGTTAAACTCCAAACTGAATCGGTATTGGTAAATAAAACCTTAGTTGAATTAAAAATAGCATTAGCCATTAAGGAAGCTAAGCTTCGTTTATAAATTAAGCTATAAAGCTTATATTCATCATCAGTCAAATAAGCTTTAATACTATCTGGTGTTCTATATATAGATGTTGGTCGAATACCTTCATGAGCATCTTGCATATTTTTTTGTTCTTTAATTTTGACGCTACCTAGGTAATTACTACCAAAATTATTTAAAATATAGGTATTAGCCTCCTTGATAAAGCCATCAGCTAATCTAGTTGAATCCGTACGCATGTAGGTAATTAAACCAACATGCTCATCCTTTAAGGCCTTACCTTCATATAAGCCTTGAGCAATTCTCATAGTTTTAATGGCATTAAAGCCTAATTTATTTGAAGCATCCTGTTGTAAGGTTGAGGTGGTATAGGTTGGATTAGAATTACGTTTAACCTGGCGACTACTTATATCACTAACAGTAAAAGATAATAGTCTATCCTTTAATCCTTCTAAAATCTTACGATCTAAAATCTTATGCTTATTATCTACAGGCTGACCCTTTATATTACATAAGCTAAGCTTAAAGGTTTTAAAAATAGCTTCCATTTCATAATAATTAGTAGGAATAAAATTTTGAATTTTCTTTTCGACATCAACGATCATTAAAAGAGCAACACTTTGAACACGGCCAGCACTTTTAGAACCAATCTTACGCTGTAATAGCTTAGATAATTTAAATCCTAAAATACGGTCTATCATTCTTCTTGCTTCTTGTGAGTCTACCATCTTTAGATTAATTTTATGAGGATGCTTTAAAGCTTCGGTTACGGCATTTTTAGTAATTTCATGAAATTCAATTCGATTTTGATCATCAAACTTTAAGCCTAGACTTCTTGCTAAATGAAAAGCAATAGCCTCTCCTTCACGGTCAGGGTCGGTTGCAAGTAAAACCTCCTTACCCTTACACTCCTTAACTAGTGATTTAACCAAGGCTTCTTTACCCTTCATAACCTTATATGTTGGAATAAAGCCCTGTTCAATATTTATACCTAAGCCATCCTTACCTGATGTGGCTAAATCACATATATGGCCCTTTGATGATAAAACCTCATAGCCCTTACCTAGATACGATTGAATTGTTTTTGATTTACTTGGTGACTCAACAATTATT
>DVKU01000017.1 GCA_018715825.1 Candidatus Avacholeplasma faecigallinarum | reverse complement strand
CTTCAAATGATAAAATAGTGGTGCCCATAAAGGTCCTTCTTTCTAATGGAATGTTGTGACGACACCATTAAAGACCTTTATGGGTTTTTCTGTCCACTAAAATGTTCAACTTAAATTTTACAATCTGCCATAATCTAAAACTATAAATCGTTTAATATTATAAGGATTCTTTTTAAAATAATACGATCGCAAACATACTCAATATCCGAAGTAATTCAATGCTTGAATTTTGACTACTGCTCTTTACCATTTATTTCCCTACTCTCCTTATAAAAGCTAATCACAATCACGATCATCACAGTCATTGTTGGTAGTGCCGCAATAATTGCTACCGATTGAATATTATACATATTACTATTACTAATTAATAGCGCCATCGGTAATACCATAAATATCACAGCCCAAAAGCCCCGAATCGCTTTACTTGGTTCTTCATCAATCGCCAAATGTTTATACGAATACTTAGAGATAACCATGGTAATGGAATCAAACACGGTTGAATATAAGCCAATCATCGCTAAAGCCAAAAGGATTAAGGCAATTCGATATTGAGGTAAAGTTTCCATTAACTTAACTGCTACTTGTGCATAACTTTGCCCATTTTCAATTAGCTGAGTAGCGTTAACTAATCCCTGAGCTTGACGAGACATGCCAAAACTACTTAGTACAATGAAAGCACAAAAGGTTCCACCTAGTCCCCAAGCATAGCCCCGTAAAATAACATCCTTAATTGTCCTTCCTCGACTAATACTACCAATAAAGAATGGCGTTGCGACACACCACACAATCCAATATGACCAATAGTAAATTGTCCAGTTTTGGGTAAAACCATGGCTATGAGTTGTCGTTGCCATCCCGATGAAATTCTGGGTTAAATTCCCTACTGCTTGAACTCCAGAATCTACAATATAACTGAAAGAACCACTAAAAAGTAAAACATAGAGTAGTAAACCAATAAAGAAGATATAACAAATCGTGCTTAACCGCGAAATTGCCTTCATCCCAATTACCGAAGCAACTAGATAAATTAACACAACCACGCAAATTAAAAGAATTGATAGCTGCTTCACTTGTTGAATCCCGAATAGGGTTCCAACAGTTTGCGATAATAAGGGCATTGACATGGAAAAAGTAGTTGCTGTTCCTGCAATCAAAGCAAAGATGGCAATTAGATCAATCAATTTCCCGGCTATTCCATCGGTATATTTTCCCAGTAACGGACGACAAGCTTCTGAAAATTTTTGCCGTTTATTCTTCGTTACATATAACATATAGGCAAATGCTACCGCCAACATTAAGTAAAATGACCAGGCAATTGGTCCCCAATGAAACAACGAATAGGTTAATGACCACTCCAGCGGTGCTCCTTTCTGTTCAATAAAGGATTCTTTGGAATACATTAACCATTCACATAAAGCGTAAAAAATAATATCCGCTGACATAGTTGAAGTAAAAATCATGACTCCCCAACGAAGGTTTGAATATTCAGGATTATCTGCTGGATCGCCAAGCTTAATCCACCCAATCTTGGAAAAAGCAGCGTATAAGGTACTAATAAAAAAGAAAAGGCCTACCAAAATATAGAGAAACGATAATTGATTGTTTAAAAATGACCGGATACCTTCCAAAATAGATTGTGAATTTTTAGGAAAGCGTTCTAATAAAAAGCTCAAGCTAAAAACAACAATAATTGGAATAGTAACTAAGGACCAATCAATTTGTTTGTATTTTTTCACGATCCTATCCCTTCTTTTCCAGCCGCTGATCAACCTGCCTTAATTGTTCCACACTGTCGATCTCAATAATATCATTAGCTTTGATTGGCATTACATATAGTGGGAACTCACCAAAGTAGTCAAACATTGCAATATCATCCCAATAAATATCATAATGATGAGCTTCTTCAAATTCTTCTTCTAACCGTTTCTTCAAGCGTTGGCTATCCCCAGCTCGCCATTTTGATAAGCTGTATAGCCGCCAGCCATGATCGTTTCCCGAACGATCACATTGTAAAATTTTTCCTTCCTGATCGGAGTGCATAATCCATTCATCAGTAAACTGCTCAATCTCTGCTCCAGCATATACAGAATGAGTAAATTCTTTCTTCAGGAGCTTCGAATTCATTACCAGTTGATCACCATCTAAGATCACCGTATTCTTCAACTCATTACGAGCTACGTATAGCGAAGAAATATTATTGTATTGGTTATAGTACGGATTATTGATTAACTTTACCCCCGGATATTTTTCTACCAGGTAGTTAAACTGCTCAGCCAAATAGCCGACAATAATCGAAATATCGCGAATATCATTTTGCTGGAGACCCTCAATCACCGACTCGATCATTGGCTTCCCCGCAACCTTAATCAATGGTTTTGGTGTTTTATAAGTCAATGGTCGCATCCGCGTGCCTAATCCGGCTGCCATAATAATTGCATTTTCTATTTCTGCCATCTTATTTCCTTTCTAAATACTGAAGCACCTTTTGACTGTACTCTTTTGCGTACCGATACTGCGCTAAGGAATACTCACCAAAATCTAAGCCTAATGACTGCTTATATTCGCACCAATTACTCCAAAGTAATCCACAGATCGCCACATAGGCGTAAATCTTATAGCGGATCTTATCCTTCACCGGGTAGCCAAAATACAAATCAATTAAGTGGTCGATCTGTGCCTGATCGTACATCGAGTAAATTGCAAACATGGCAATATCAACATGGGGATCCTGCATCCCCGCATATTCCCAATCAATCAAGAAAATCTTTCCATGTTGATCAAAAATAAAGTTATCGGCATTGGCATCAATATGACACAACGTCCACTCTTTATCTAAGCTATCCACATATTGCAAAAGTTTTTCTACTCGTTGCTTTACTTCTCCATAATCACGATATGCAGAAGCCGCATTACGCAATTGCTCATACTTATTAATTTGACCAGCTAAATCGAATTGCTGCTCCACTTCTAAGTGTTCCTGATGCATTTGCTTTAATAACTGTATACACAGCTGAACATCATGCCAATTATTGGGATTACAGTTTCGGGAGTTTTCAATAAACTCAGTTAGCTTATAGCCATTCTTTGGATTCAAATATAAGGTTTGTTCCACGTAGGGTAACGCTTTAATTTTTTGATAAACATCGTATTCCTGTTGCCGATTAATCAGTTGGCTCGTTCCTGCCCCTGGGATCCGCATAATGTACCGTTTTCCCTGGCAAGAAAAGATAAAGGAACGGTTAGTCATCCCCTTCTTCAACACGTGAATTTGATTAATTGATTCTCCAGGAACGTTCAATGTTTGTTCAATCACATCAATTGCATCATTTTTGAGGTGATCAGAATTGCCATCAAGATCACGCAATTCTTCATAAGAGTTAATCTCTGCATAATCATGAGAACTAATTAAGTTTGGTACTAACTGATTAAAATCCAACGCAGATTCCCAGAATTGATCCAATCGTTCTCTTTTTTCGACCCGTTTAACTAGAGCTTTTCTTAGCTGTTTTCCTAATACTTCATTTATGTACGCAAGCCCCACCATTCGATTGCCTTCTTGGGTAATGCGCTTAATCATTCCCCGACTGCTTACTTGCCAGTTTGATCCTGGGTCGGTTTGGTCACTGAAGAGATACCATGCTTGATCTTCGAGTTCAGAAAAAGGATTATTCTTAAACCAAAGGTCACAGGGAACCACATAGCTATCTTCTAAGTAGTCTCTGACCATATAAAGTGAATATAGATTGTTCCATTCCCCATATTGAGGATTCACGATTAATTCGACTCCATATTGATCAATTAAGTATTCATAATGTTCCTTCATAAAGCCAACGACAATCTTGATCTGGCTAATTCCTTTAGCTTGAAGCTGTTTAATTAACCGCTCAATTAACGGTTCACCATTAATCTCTAACAGTCCTTTTGGCTCCTCAGTATTAATTGGGACCATCCGCATTCCAAAACCAGCAGCTAAAATTACTGCTTGTTGAGGACGATGGCTATTAAGATATTCTTTTCCTGCAGCAGTTAAAGAATAATCATTATTAAAAATGGCCTGTTGCCTTAATTCACCCAATAACTGATTAACCCTTCCCAAAGAGATTCCTAATTGTTGGGCTAGCTCTCTTTGGGTTGTTTGGGGATCTTTTAATTTTAGTTTGAATAAATCTAGTAGTTGCTTGTTCATATATTTTGTCCTTTTTTGTTAAATTGAACAGGAACAATTTTAACATTTTATAAGGCCAATTTAAAATGTAAAAATATAAGGGAATTTTATTTAGATAGAACTCCCTTATATTTTTATATTTGATTCATTTTTATGATTAACTTATTAACTGCTGTAATCAAATAATAGCCCTTCCGCATTTTCTTAGCAATTCTTGTGACATTCTTCTGCAATGCTTCGTATTGCTGCGATGATACTGATTCTATCAACTTATCAATATTATTTAAGTTACTAATAGTTAATCCAACGTTGTATCTTTTTACAAATTCTGCAATTGCAGCCTTATCCCAAACAATGACCGGCATCCCAGAACTTATATATAATGAAAATTTATGAGGATCATTAAACCTCAAATATTGTCCATACGTCCCTTCACAAGTTTCTGTAGATACTCCATCCCATACTAGCCCAAAATTGGCATTCAAATGATTAGGTAATTCTTGTGGCGAATATTGTCCCATATATTCAATAGGTTTTTGGAAAGATGTTTCAGGATTAGGTCCAAATACTTGAACAGTGGTTTTACATTTTAACTTACTCAAAAACAGCGATTTATGTAAATTGCCTGCATAACACAGTGTTCCACTATATTTACTTTTTTTTACTATTCGACTTTTGCTTTCATAGTCCCACGCCTCTAAAACAGTAATAGGCTTATTTATTCCTTCATTTTCTAGTAAGCTCTTCATTTTTGTATTTAAGGCAATTAATCCATCGGCTTTAGATAGAAAATTGAATTCTTCTTTTCTTTTCTCCAAGTGTTTAGAATCATTAAAAAATCGGATAGTCTCTAAATCATGAATTAATAAAATAACTTTTAGTTTCTTATTTTTACAAGCTGCCTCCAGCCACAATTTTCTTAAAAATGGTTTTCCTGAAGGATACTGAATAACAATTACCCCATTTTTTAATTTGGCAAGTATAAACCTTGATAATAAAGATGACCAAATTTTTCCTATTTTAGATGATGGAACCCTTACAGGAATAAAGCCATCTTTTTTTAAAAAAGTTATAACATCCTGTTTAGCTTTTATTCCACCGGTATTCTTTTCACTATCATGCCACTCTAAAACGTACTTATTAATTATAATCATCCTCCTTTAATAAATTTTACCCTAATTTTATAATTCAAAAGGAATTTTTGGCCATTTCATAACCTTTTGCAAGAAAATTTATTTACAACCACATTTAGCGATATAACAATTTATTAGTAATGTTTATTGCTTAACTCCTTACTAATCAATAAATATATAACTGATATAAAAATAGAAAAAATACTTATCCACAAAGATAATTTCAACATTGGAACTTTATAAATAACTCGTACTTTATTTTCCCCTTCAGGAATCTTAAAGGCTAACAATGCGCCAAAATTGCTGGTTAAGCTCGATCTCTTACCATTAATATAAACCTGCCATCCCTTTTGATTAAAAATTGGAAGTGTCAAATAAGTATTCTTCTTATAATATGTGTCAAAACTAATTTGATTACTCTTTATATTTATATTTTCTATATGTTTATGAAAGCTTGACCATTGTTTTTTTGATATATTGGATAATAATTGTTCATTCTCCTGATAACAATAAATTTTATTTTTAATTTTATCAGGGCTAGTAAAACTTATACTTATATTCTCTCCCTTTCTATAATTACCAATACATAATATACCGTTTTCACCATTTATATTTTCCCCAGCGTAAGTGATTACCTTACCATTATTAACACTTATTTTTATACTATTTAGATATTCATTCAATCCTCTTGCTATATAGATATAAACTAAGCCATTTCCTTTTACTTTTTCTCTAACAAGTCTAGTATTTTGACTAATATATTCATTATCCGTCATATCCGCCTGACTATATAGTTTATTCTGTGAAAACACACTAAATAAATAATTATAATTATTAAATGGATTTTCTAGTGGATTATAACAATAAAATTTACTAAGTCTTGAACTATCCATTATAAATGGAAATACATTCTTATTCTTATATACTGTAAAATTTTTATTATTAAATATTTTGCTATATCTATTTACAGACTTATTATCATTTAAAGTAGGGGAAGAATCAACATCTTTAGTCAGCTTATTTATCTTCTGACTACCGGCTAATACATATTTCACACCCAACAAGCTATCAATCGCTCTTGTTGAACCATTATTATATTGAGTCCATCGATACCAAGAATATTTTTGAAAATATCCTAAATAAGCTAAATATTCTATCATTTTAGTTGGCTGTTGGGATAAATACCCAGATAAGCCATTATAATGATAGGTCATAGGATCATTGGAATTTACCTGAGCTGTAGTTCCAATACGATAAAAACCCTTATCTCTATTTTTTATTGTTTCTACTTCTTTATTCTCTAGTAGATTAACTGTATGCACATCAGAATAATTAGCAAATTTTGTATCCTTGTTTAGCGCCCAACCTGAAAGTACGCATTCTAAACTAATAAGGCACATAATAGCGATACTCTTCTTTTTCGTAATAAACAAGAAAATTATTATATAAAATAATATTACTAAAGTATTTAAAAGTAGAAATTTTATTGAGAGATTATAAATCAAATATTCTATAATTAGTAATCCCACCCATAGTATTCCACTAATTAAAACGATTACTTTATCTTTAAATAATAAATTCTCATTTAATAAACTAAATTCTTTTACAGCCACAGTAACAAGGACAAAAGAAATAACAAATGATTCCCTTTGTGGAAAAGCATTTGGCATAGTAAACATATGCCATGACATATATAAATAAGATATTTCTGTTGACATACATAAAAAAATGACAAGCACGCTAAAAAACAATTTCTCTCTTTTAGCAACCTTATCATTAAAAATAAATAATATTACTAAAAATATTGTTACTATCCCACAAAAAATAAGAGGACTATTGTTGGTATAAGAATTAATAATTACACTCTTGAGCAAATCATGTAAAGGGTAGATGTTATAAAGGTCTAAACTAAACTTACTTTGTTCTACTTCTTTTTGAGCAAAATAACTAGGAAGTAGAATAAATGTGGAGCTAGTTAAAACCAGTAACGTTAAACTTATTAATTTGCTGCATCTTTTTAAAAGGAACTTGTCTTTCCTGGTAAAAATTAGCCAAAAGATTCCTAAAACAAATAAAAATAAGACTATTATTATTCCAATATAATAATTAGAAATTATTGCTAGTAATAATGATATATAGTAAAGAGCCCCACCGTTACCTAAAATTATCCTTTCAAACCCTAAAACGACTAAAGGTAGAAATATAATACTATTAATCCACATCACACATGATTGGTATGAAAAAATATAAGAAGATAGGGAGAAGGCAACCGCCCCGAATAGAGCAATTATATTATTTTTACATTTTACAAGTTCAGATTGCTTTAAAAAATAGAACATCGACAAACTAATCAAAGAAACATCTAAAAGTATATTAATTTCAAAGAATAGTGGCATGTTAGAAATATTAAAAAATATCAATATTAGATTTATGGGTGAAGAAATATAATACGTTATTACAGGATAAAAATTAATTCCCAAACCAACACTATTACTATAAAGTAAGTCACTTAGTCTAGGGAGTTTTCTCTCCCCCCCGATATAATTCATAATAGAGTTATATTGACCTAAAAGGTCTCCAGACAAAATACTCTTAGTTCCAAAAGGATATATTCGTAAACTAGCAAATACAAATAACATTATAAGAATGGGTAATCCACCTATAACAAGATAACTTACTATTAATTTCTTATATTTCATTGTTTTACCTTCTCTTACTTAGAATTTATATAGCTATAAAATTTATCTAAAGACACCACTTACTATTATATTTACATAAATATGCAGATTTTATTAAACGGTGGATTATAGAATGAAGTTAGCCACCCAGTTGGTGGTAAATAAAAAACGCCATTCGGCGTGACATCAGGTATCATATTAAGTG
>DVKU01000143.1 GCA_018715825.1 Candidatus Avacholeplasma faecigallinarum | reverse complement strand
CATTGAGTGAGTTGATATGGGGATAAGCCATATCCGTATTCTACGTTACAGATTTTAAGTGCCATAGCAGTAGTTATGGAACTAAGGTGGTACCGCGATTTTTCGTCCTTAGAATTTCTAAGGACTTTTTTATTTAGGAGGAAATAAAAATGAAAGACTATAAGGATACGCTATTTATGGGAAAAAGCACTTTTGAGATGAGAGGTAATTTAGCTAATAAAGAGCCATTAATTCAAAAGAAGTGGAAGGATATGGACCTTTATAATAAGGTTATTAAGAAAAATGAAGGAAAAAGGGAATATACATTACATGATGGCCCACCATATGCCAATGGTGATATTCACCTAGGCCATGCCTTAAATAAAATATTAAAGGATTTTGTCGTTCGTTATAAAAATATGAATGGCTTTAAATCAGTATATATTCCTGGTTGGGATACTCATGGTTTGCCAATCGAAAATGCCCTACAAAAGGCTGGTGTAAGTAGAAAGGATAAATCTACCTTTGAGTTTAGAAATTTATGTACTGAGTATGCCTATAAGCAAGTAGAACGCCAGAAAAAGGGATTTGAAAGACTAGGTGTTTTAGGTGATTTTGAACACCCTTATATTACCTTACAACACGATTTTGAACGTGATCAAATTTTAGTTTTTGCTAAAATGGCTGAAAAAGGTTTAATTTATAAAGGATTAAAGCCAGTATATTGGTCTCCATCTAGTGAATCTGCCTTAGCAGAGGCTGAAATAGAGTATAAGGACATTACATCTAAAGCAATTTATTTTACATTCCCTATTGTAGACGCAAAAGATGAATTAAGTAACAGTAAGATAATGGTTTGGACAACTACACCTTGGACATTACCATGTAATTTAGCTGTTGCCTGTGGTGGACTTATAGATTATGTATTATTTGAATGTAATAAAGGTAAGCTAATTTGTGCTAGTGAGCTTTTAGAGTCATTAACAAATAAGCTACAATTAGAAAATGTTAAGATAATTAAAAACTATAAAGGTCATGAGCTTTTAAATTTAAAATATGAGCATCCTTTATATGGTCGTATTCAACCAGTTATTAATGCTGATTATGTTACTACTACAGATGGTACTGGCTTTGTTCATATTGCTCCTGGATATGGTGAGGAGGATTATTTAGCTGGTAAGGAATATGGTCTTGATATTATGGTTGCTGTAGATGAAAAGGGCTACCAAACTAAGGAAAGTGGCAAGTATGCTGGAATGTTCTACGAGGATAGTGAGGATGCTATTATAAACGATTTAAAAGAATGTGGTTCATTATTATTACTTGACCCAATAACACATAGCTATCCACATGATTGGCGTACTAAAAAGCCTGTTATCTTTAGAGCTACACCTCAATGGTTTGCCTCAATTGATCCTATTAAGGATGAAATCCTAAGTGCTATTAAAAATGTCAATTGGAATCCAAAATGGGGCGAAATTCGTATTTCAAATATGATTAAGGATCGCCATGATTGGTGTATTTCTAGACAAAGAGCTTGGGGTGTTCCAATTCCTGTATTCTATGCTGAAAATGGTGAGGAAATATTAGATCAAGATGTCATAAAGCATGTTGCTGATTTATTTGGTGAATATGGTTCAAATATTTGGTTTGAAAAAGATGCTAAAGACTTATTACCTAAAGGCTATACACATAAGGGAAGTCCTAATGGTATTTTTAGAAAAGAAACTGATATCATGGATGTATGGTTTGATTCTGGTTCATCCTATATGCTATTAAAAAGAAGAGGATTACAATATCCAGCTGATTTGTATTTAGAGGGTTCTGATCAATACCGTGGTTGGTTTAATTCTTCAATCATTACTGGTGTTGCTACAACAGGAATTGCACCATATAAAACTGTTGTATCTCACGGCTTTACTCTAGATGGTCAAGGCAGAAAAATGAGTAAATCACTAGGAAATACCGTTGATCCTATTAAGGTTTGTAATGAAAGTGGAGCTGATATTCTTCGTTTATGGGTTGCATCTGTAGAGTATCGTGCTGATATGCCTTTATCTAAGGATATTCTAAAGCAAGTATCAGAGTCTTATCGTAAAATCAGAAATACATTACGTTTCTTATTATCAAATACAAGCGACTTTAACCCTGAAAATAGCTTGCCATATGAAAAATTAGAGCTAGTTGATAAATATATGTATATCAAGCTTCAACGCTTTATTAAGCAATTGAAAATGAATTATGATAATTTTGACTTTGGTGAAGTATATAGAAACGTTAATGCCTATATAACAAATACCCTATCATCTTTCTATTTAGATTTTACAAAGGATATTTTATACATTGAAAGTCCAAAATCTAATAAAAGATTGTCTACCCAAACTGTCTTTTATATGATTTTAACATCCTTAATTAAGCTATTAACACCAATTCTACCTCATACTATGAGTGAAGCTTATGACTCCTTACAATATAAATCTCAAGAGGATGTATATCTTGAGGATATGCCAACTGAAGATGTAAATTTAGATACTAAATTAGAAGAAAAATTGGATAAATTTATGAATTATCGAGATTTAATCTTGAAGTCTTTAGAGGAGGCAAGAAGTCTAAAGGTTATTGGTAAGAGCTTTAATGCTAAGCTAACTATTACTCTTGATAAAAAGGCTAGTGAGGTATTTGAAGGCTTAAAGGCTGATGCTAAGCAATTGTTAATCGTATCACAATTAGAATTTAAAGAAGGCAATGAATTTAATTGTGAAGTTGAGCATGCTAGTGGACATACTTGTGCAAGATGTTGGATGATTGTAGACAAAGTAAATGAAAATGAACTTTGTGAAAGATGTCAAGCTATAGTTAATACCCTAGACTAATTTTGACAATATATATAAAAAATGGTAAAATAAAACAAAATGGGTGGTGATTAAATGGATTTTCGATTTTATTTTCTTAAGGAAGGGACTAGAATTTATGAGAAAAGTGATTTGATTACTTATTTTCAAGCTAATCCCAACATTACCTTACAAAAGCGAATGGAAGATAGAATTTTCATTTATCATCACCCTATTTTAAATTTTGAGGCTCGTTTTATAATGACCTCGAAATCTTGTGTACCCCATTTAGAGCGTTTAAATCCCAAATATTTTGATGTCAATTTTTTAGTTGAATTTGATGTATTATTACCAACCTATTCTGTAGAATTAATACTTGATATAGTAGAAGAAATTGTGAAAATTTTTAGATTTCACGTATATAATCAAGCCTATGAGGATGTTTTACCATTTAGAAGGTCTATAATGATTAAGGCCTTTGAAGCTTGGAAAAGGGCTTATAAGGATAGCCATGAGGATGAAATTGCTAAATATAATAGATTAGACCCCCAAACAATTTCTCAGGTTTATGGCTATTTACTTAGAAAGGCAAAACTAGAAATATTATTAGATAAGAATAAGGTTGTAATCTCAAATTATTTTTTCTTACATACTCAACGTTCAAGAACAGCCTTTGTTGCAATTTCTTGGGATGGCTATTCACCTTTTATATTACCACCAGCAGTCGATATATTGCATCTTAATGATGGTAAAATTAATAAGTACCTACCTATGTCAGAAATATTTCAAAAGGCTGAAAAGCTATTTAAGCCTATTGATGGCTATGGAGTTATCCAAATAATGGATGCTAAGAACACTAAAAAGTTTCATAAAATATTAACTAAGGAGCGATTTGCCCCTTTAACAGTAGAATTAAAGGTTCTCTCAATGGATAAAATATTAGATATTTAATGGAGGAAAATATGCAAATATCAAAATACATTGACCACACAAATTTAAAACCTGAAGCAACTAGAGATGATATTTTAAAGCTTTGTGAGGAGGCTATTAAATATCAATTTAAATCTGTATGTGTTAATCCTATTTATGTTTCCTTTGCTAGAAAGCTACTTGAGGGTAGCGGTGTACTTGTATGTACAGTAGTAGGATTCCCACTTGGGGCAACACCATCATGCGTTAAAGCATTTGAAACTACAAACACTATAAAAGATGGTGCAGATGAAATTGATATGGTTATAAATATAGGAGCTTGTAAGGCTCATAACTACGATGAGGTTTATGAAGACATTTTACAAGTAGCAAATGCTTGTAACGGTGTTACCTTAAAGGTTATTATAGAAACCTGTCTTTTAACAGATGAGGAAAAGGTTATGGCTTGCAAAATGGCTATGAAGGCAGGAGCTAATTTTGTTAAGACATCAACAGGCTTTTCAAAAGGTGGAGCTACAGTTTCTGATGTTAAACTAATGAAAGAAACTGTAGGAGATAAAGTTTTAGTTAAGGCATCAGGTGGTATCAAGGATAAGGATACATTTGAGGCTATGATAAAGGCTGGTGCCGATAGAATTGGCTGTAGTCAAGGAGTTAATATAATGGAGGGTTATAAAAATGAGTAATATTCCAACACCACATATAAGCTGTAGTGATAAAAGCTTAATCGCTAAAACTGTCTTAATGCCTGGTGATCCACTTAGAGCTAAGCATTATGCCGAAAAATATTTAACTGATGTTGTATGCTTTACTTCAACTAGAAATATTTTTGGTTATACAGGCTATTATAATGGCAAAAGAATTTCTATAATGGGTTCAGGAATGGGAATGCCTTCTATAGGTATTTATTCATATGAACTATTTAAGTTTTATGATGTAGATACAATTGTAAGAGTAGGCTCAGCTGGATCTTATGATGCTGATTTTAATTTATATGATGTTGTATTAGTAACAAAGGCATATTCTGAATCAACCTTTGCCAAGTGTGCCTATGGTTATAAAAGTAAAACCTTAAAAAGTAACAGTGCCATAAATAACAAATTAAGAAAGGCTAGTCAAAAGCTAAATATAAATTTAAAAGAAGCTACTATCCATTCTTCTGATGTATTTTATTCTAATAATTCCGATTATTGGAAAGAGGTATGGCAAAAACACGATTGTAAATGCGTAGAAATGGAAAGCTTTGCCTTATTTGCTAATGCTAAGGCTTTAAATAAGAAAGCTGCCTGTCTACTTACAATATCTGATTCTATGGTTACTCATCAAGCTACAACAGCCTTAGAAAGACAAAATTCTTTCGATGAAATGATGAAAATAGCTTTAGAACTTGCAAATAATTAGGGAAGACTTAGTCTTCCTTTTTTTAAAAGGAGATTTAAATATGGATTATCTTGTTCAAACTGACAAATTCCATAAAGTTATATTAAGAAAATATAGCCTTAGAAAAATTATTCCTCAAGATCAAACAATACGCAATTTATTATGCTACTATCTTTCCCTTGCTTGTCAAAAATATCCCAAAAATGATATTTTTGAATATGTTCAAAATAAAGCCTATGACCTACGCTACGATGTAGCAGTTAGTACAATTGGTTCTTATAGTGTTTTAAAATATACACTTCAAGGAGTTGATCCTAAATATATAAATGATGAGGAATATAACTATAGGTTTTTAGAAGAATTTTTTTATGATTGTCAAAAGCCAGTTATTATTAATAATAATTTTGACTTAAAGCTTTTTAAAAAGGCTAAGGAAATATATAGGAGTAATTTATTATATTTATCAGAAAATGAATCCAAAAAGTCATTTAATTTAGCTATAAAAACATATTTTAAGGGAACAATTAGAGATTTTGACAATGATGGCGACCTATCTACCTTAAAAAAAATTAGCTGTAAAATGCTATATAAATATTATTTAAGCATCATAAATGATGAAGAGGTTTCCTACGCAGTAGGTGATGTCTTAAATCATTTAAGCATTGAAAATAAGGCAACTTTAACAGCAAAATATGATTATTTTTTTAAAGACAGAAATAAGGTTTCACCATTAATAATAGATAATGCCCAAACCAAACAGTGCTATTTACAAATAATTTATGATGTAAATATATATCCTAATCAAAAACTATTTTATGCAGTAGAAATAATAAATTATATTTTTGGTGGTTCATCTAATTCTAAATTATTCGATATCGTAAGAGAAAAAAATGGCTTGTGCTACAATATTGGTTCAATTCATTTTGGATCATCAGCTATTATGATAGTTAGTGCTATAATTGATAAAAAAAATCTAGATAAAGCTATTTTAAAAATAGATGAGGCATTTAATAATCTATTAATAGATATTGATTTAGAGCAAATAAAAAAATATCTATTACTTGAAAGAAAG
>DVKU01000142.1 GCA_018715825.1 Candidatus Avacholeplasma faecigallinarum | reverse complement strand
AGAGATAGATATTGAAACACTATTTAATCAAGCTTTACAAGATTGTACTTTGTAGTAGCTATAAAACTTGAAGAATTATAAATTATAATTTATAATATAGGTGGTTTTAAAATTAAAACTAAAAATGAAAGGATGAAGTAGTATGAAAAAAATTTTGGGTTTATTATTTGCATTGTTATTTATAATTGTTGTTGCTTCTTGTGGTAGTAAAACCTATACTATTACATTTGACTCAAATGGTGGAAGTAACGTGGCAGCTATGGAAACAGATAAATCTGGTAAAATTGAAAAGCCAGAAGATCCAACCAAGTCTGGTTTTACTTTTAATGGCTGGTATTTAAGTAAGGATGCAACTGGAGATAGCTATGATTTTAATCAGGCATTCACAAAGGATACAACTTTGTATGCTGGCTGGGTGGCAAGTAATACTTATACTGTAACCTTTAATACAAACGGTGGTAGTACAATAAATAATGCTACTACTTCTAATGATGGTAAGATTACAAAGCCAGAAGATCCTATAAAGGACTATTATACATTTGCTGGTTGGTATAGTGATAGTGATTTAACTAAGGAATTTAGTTTTGATACAGTTTTGACTGAAAATATTACCTTATATGCTAAATGGACTTTAATGGAAGTTATGTCCTATAAAAACTTTATGGCTAGCGAATCAGGAGATTCAGTAGTAATAGAGGGATATATTGCTGATAGACAAAGCTGGTGGAGCAATAAGGCTACAATGTATTTAGTTGGTGATAATCAGGGTGAGGGTTATTTCATTTACGAAATGGCTATGACTGAGGAAGAATACAATACTAAATATACTATTGGAAAAAAGCTTCGTGTTTATGGATTAAAGACTATTTATGCTGGTGAGCATGAAATTATGGGTGATAATATTGATTACAATTTAACTAGTGTAGTTGAAGATGCTAAGATGCCTAATCATGTAGTAGATGTAACATATTCAGTTGCTACAGAAGATCTAGAGGATCTTAATAACGCATATTTTACAGCTACATTAAAGATTAAGGAATATCCAGCCCAAGCTGAAAATTCTGACACAACAGTATCTGCTAATAAGGCTTATGCTTATAAGGGCGATGAACCAACAGACGATTTATATTTTGTGTTAGAGGATGCAAATGGTAATGAATTATCTTGTTGTGTAGAATATTATTTAGTAGATTATTATGACACTTTAAAACAAGTAATTACCTCAAGTGAATTTACTATTGGAAAATTAGTTAAGGTAACTGGTTATATGTATTGGTGGAATGGTGCTAATCCTCATATTACATCTATATCTTTTGAGGATGATGCAATGTATGAGACATTTATGAGTACACCAGATGGTGAGAATGTAAATGTAAGAGGATATTTAGTTGCCAAGACAACTTATTATAATGGCACTACTAATCTTTACTTAACTTCAAAGGATGGCTCTGAAGGCTATTATGTTTATAACTATGAGTGTACTCAAGAGCAATTTAATGCCCTAGTATATAATTCAACTAATCCAATCGAGGTAGCAGTAGCTGGTGTAAAGGCTTCCTATGCAGGTATGCAAGAAATTATAGATGCAACTGTAACTATTACTGGAAATAGTTATAAGATTGATTCAATACAGTTTACAGACCTTTCTAATTTAAATGAAAATTTTATGTGTAGTATTTTTACAACTACATTAACTGTTAAGGAATACCCAGCCCAAGCAGAAAATTCTGGAACAACAGTATCTGCTAATAAGGCTTATGCTTATAAGGGTGATGAACCAACAGACGATTTATATTTCATCTTAGTTGATGCTAATGGTAATGAATTATCTTGCTGTGTTGAGGCTTATATAGATTATTCACAATATACTCCTACATTTAAAGATGGTTTATATAATGCTGTTAAGTCATTACAAGTTGGAGATGTAGTTAGTGTTAGTGGATTTATGTATTGGTGGAATGGTGCTAATCCACATATTATATCAATATCAGTAAATGACTAAAAATTTAAAATTCTTGGAGACATACTCCAAGAATTTTTTTAAGCAATTTTTATCGAAATTATTAAATAATTATGATAAAATAATTTTAGGATGTTGATAATATGTATGTGATTAAAAAAAATAAAAAAGGAAATTGGATTATAATAAAAAAAGGTGCTAAAAGAGCCACTAAGGTATTTGATACTAAAGCCCAAGCTATAGCTTATGCAGAGCTAAATTATAGTAATAATTATGAAATTGATGATTCTATTATAAATTTAGTTCCCAAAAAGAGTCGAAAAAAAGTTTTGTTGGGTTTATTAATTGTGTTGCTTTTAGTAGTGGTTGTATTTGGTGTATTATATTTTACAGGTATAATAAAGCCTTATTTACCTGGTTTTATGGTTGAAAACGATAATAATCAAAATTCTAATGAAACTGATGATAACAAAGAAACCGATGATAATGAAACTTTAAAGCCTATAGTTTCTAGTGATTTTCAGGTTCATTTTTTAGAACTAGGAAATTATAATGCCGGTGATTGTACATATATTAAGGCTGGAGATATTGATATACTAATCGATGCTGGAAGTAGGGAAAGTTCTGTTCCTGTAATAAAAAATTATATCAATCAATATTGTACTGATGGTATTTTAGAATATGTTATTGTTACTCATGCTGATCAAGATCATATCGTTGGCTTTACTGATCAAAATAGTTCAAACCCTGGAATATTTTCATCTTATGAGGTTGAAGTCATAATTGATTTTGCAATGACTAATAAAAATACTGCAGTTTATAATAATTACATAGCTTTACGAGATAAGGAAATATCACAAGGTGCTAAGCACTATACAGCCTTAGATTGCATCAATCAAACAAATGGAGCTTCTAAGAAATTTCAATTAACTGAAGATATCTATTTTGAAGTTTTAAATCAAGAATTTTATTCAAAAAAAAGCTCTGATGAAAATAATTATTCTGTATGTACATTATTCAACCATAATGATGAATATTTTCTATTTACTGGAGATTTAGAGGAGGCTGGTGAAGAATCTTTGGTTGAACTTAACCCTAATTTACCAATGGTAAAACTATTTAAAGGTGGCCATCATGGTTCTAAAACATCATCTAATGAGTGTCTTTTAGAGTTAATTCAGCCAGAAATAGTTTGTGTATGTTGTTGTGCAGGTTCATCAGAATACACCAAAAATACAGACAACATGTTTCCAACCCAAGATTTTATTAATAGAATAAGTAAATATACTGATAGAATTTATGTTACTACACAGGTAGAATTTACAATTGAGATTGATAAAAAAACTGGTGAAGAATATATGAAGGCTGTTTCCTCAAAATTCAAATCACTAAATGGCAATATAGTTGTTACATCTAATAAGGATGGTGTCAATGTTTTATGCTCTAATGATAACAGAGTATTAAAAGATACCGATTGGTTTAATATGGAAATAACATTGAATGGTGTAACAAGAAAAATGAGAACATGGCCTAGCTATGGAGTATAAAAAAGGAGTATAAAATGGAGCAAATATTAAAGAAAATTAAAGAATTTGATACAATAATAATTCATGGACATTATCGTCCTGATGGTGATTGCATTGGGTCTCAATATGGATTAATGTATTTACTAAAGGCTAGTTTTCCTAATAAAAACATCATTATTACAGGTGAAACTAGTGATTATGTATCATTTATAGGTAAACCTACAATCTTAGAGGATGAATCATTATTTGAAAATGCTTTAAGCATCTGTCTTGATTGTGCTACTAGTGAAAGACTATCAGATAAAAGATTTACTAAAGCTAAGTATTCTATAAAAATTGATCATCACATAGATGTAGAAAAATATGGCGATTATCAATACGTTGATACATCAAGTCCAGCCTGTGCACAAATAATCACTGAATTTTATTATAAATTTCAAGATGAACTAGTAATGACGCCAAAAGCAGCTTTAGCATTGTATGTTGGTATTAGTACTGATACAGGTAGATTTAAATTTGATAGTGTTACAGCAAAGACATTTAAAATGGCTGCATTGCTTTTGGAACATGGTGTTGATTTAGGCTATGTTGATAATAATTTATCGGTTGAAACACTTCAAACATTAAAACTTAAGGGCTATTGTTTATCTAATTTTAAGATTAGTCCTAATGGTTTTGCCTATATAAAAATGCCACGTAGTACAATAAAAGAATATGGTGTAACAGATGAAGAGGCAGCTAGTCAGGTGTCTACAATATCGACAATAGAGGGTTGTCCTGTTTGGGCTATTTTTATTGAATACGAGAACGAAATTAGAGTTAGATTACGTTCACGTGGTCCAGCAATTAATGAATTAGCTGAAGAATATAACGGTGGTGGTCATAAAAAGGCCAGTGGAGCAAAGCTAGCATCATTTGATCAATTAGATGAATTTGTAGCTAAAGCTGACAAACTAGTTTATGACTATAAAATGAGTATTTAATTTTAATATGTAGCTAATATCTATGATTTATAATTTATAGATATTAGCTACAGTTAAAAAAATAAAAATAATGCTTGCATTTTAATATAATATTTAGTAAAATAAAAAAGGACTTAAAATGAGAATAAAAAAATAGGACTATAGCCAAGCGGTAAGGCAAGGGACTTTGACTCCCTCACTCACTGGTTCGAATCCAGTTAGTCCTGCCAGTTTTATAAATAATCTATTAAGATTTATACATAAACACAAAAAAGGACGTTAGAAGCGTCCTTTTTTTGTTAACCAATATTCCTTTTATAAATTAATAAAAATTATTAGTATTAAAAAATATGGAAGACAATATCTTGTTTATGAAAAAATTAATATTTCTTTTTAAGCATTGCGACTTCTTCAAGTCGTTTAGCATTAAATTTTTCATTATCAAAATGCCAATCATTAGGTAGGTTTAGCTCTGTTGGATATTTAATACCATAAGCATGACCTAAAAAATTCTCTAATGCATTGAAGACACCTTGATTATCAAAATCCTCCTCCATACATGGAGGTACAGCATCAGCTGTATGAGGAAATAATCTCTCAGCTGGTATTACAATATTTGCTGGGTTTGGTTTGTTGGGCATAGAACGTATCCTGATCCAAATGATATTTTTATCATATATTTTCATTACTCGGGCACTATACCAAAGACGCTTTGGGGTTGATAGATAGTAACTAAGATAGTTTAGTATATCACCTTCATGAATGGTCAAGCCTGCATCATTAGTTACTTCAGGAATAAAATGATATTCCTTATTCCACATTATATTATTTTTAAAATCATTACCATATTTATTTACTGCCATAGTATCACTTTCTTTCTAAAGTAGAAGTAATTATTTTATATTTATTTTATTATTTTTAATTCTTGCAACCTCTTCATTAAGTTTATTATTATATTTCACTGAATCAGCATGCCAATCATTAGGAAGAGAAATTTCATCTCTATATAATTTAGAATAAATGAGATTTGTAAATAATCTGAAAAAATTAAATATATTTTCATTATTTATTTCATCACAAGGATCAGGAGCAATTTTACCACCACCAAGGTATGGTAATAGGCTGTTAGAGCTAACATAAAGATTACCGATACGGTTTGCATAATTAAAAAAATGGCCCCAAATGTAATCTTTATTATAAATTTTAACTACTCTAACTGGATAAAACTTTTTTAAATTT